>JBPEXB010000572.1:0-5033 GCA_052032125.1 Acidimicrobiia bacterium | reverse complement strand
TGGCCAGGGCGAAGAGGACCGTCATCTGCACGATCAACACCGACGCGATGTTCGGCAGGACGTGCCGCAGGAAGATGTAGGCGTTGCCGCGGCCGTAGCTGCGGGCGGCCGTGACGTAGTCGAGCTGGAAGACGCTGAGCGCCGCTCCCCGGGTGACTCGGGCGACGATCGGCACGTAGGCGATGCCGATCGCCACCATGGCGGTCGCCGTGCCGGGACTGATGGCGGCGACGAGCAGGATCGCCAGCAAGACCGGCGGGAACGCGTAGATCACGTCCGAGCCGCGCATGACCACGTCCTCGACCCAGCCGCGCCGGGCCGCCGCGAAACCACCGATCGGAATGCCGACGACCACGGCGATGCCGACCGCCAGGATGCCGACGAACAGCGCCGTTCGCGAGCCCACCATGATCTGGCTGAACAGGTCCCGGCCGAACTGATCGGTGCCGAGCAGATGCCCCTGCTCCCCCACCCCCAGCAAGCGCTTGGCAGCGTCGACCCGCTCCGGATCGTGAGGCGTCCAGGCGAACGACACGAGGGCGGTGACCACCACGGTCGTGACGATCGAGACGCCGAGGACCAGGTTCAGGCGCCTCCATCGGCGCCGCGTGAACGACCGTGGTGGGACCGGTGCCGTCATGTCTGCCGTACCCGCGGGTCGATCAGCCGGTAGGTCAGGTCGACGGCCAGGTTCACTCCCAGGATCAGCACCGCGATGGCGAACGCGCCGCCCTGCACGAGCGGCAGGTCCCGGCGCGTGATGCCCTGCAACAGCATGCTGCCGAGGCCCGGCAGGACGAACACCGACTCGATGACGACCGTGCCGGCGGTGAGCGCCGCGAACTGGAGGCCGAGGATCGTCAGGACCGGGATGGCGGCGTTGCGGAGCCCGTGGCGCCACAGCGCCGCCGAGCGGGTGAGCCCCTTGGAGCGCGCCGTGCGGATGTAGTCCTCCCGGAGCGTCTCCAGCACCGCCGACCGCACGAAGCGGGTGATGATCGCCGACTGGACCAGCGCCAGGGACACCGCCGGCAGGAACAGGGCGCGTAACGATTGGCCCACCGACACGTCCCAGCCCGGGAAACCGCTGGCGGGGAACCAGCCGTACCCGATGGCGAAGACGGTGACCAGCACCAGACCGGCCCAGAACGCCGGGATGGCGAGGCCCACCTGGCTGACGACCGACACGACGCCGTCACCCAGCTTGCGATGCCGGGCAGCGGCGAACACGCCGGCCGGGAAGGCGATCAGGACGGTGAGCGCCATGGCCAGCAGCGCCAGGGGAATCGTCACTTCCAGCCGGTCCACGATCTGGGGCGTGATCTCCTGGCCGCTGAACACCGAGGTGCCGAGGTCGCCCCGCACCGCGCCGGCCAACCAGTCGACGTACTGCACCACGAGCGAACGGTCGAGCCCCAGCTCGGCTCGCAGCGCCTCCACCGCCTCGGGGGTGGCCTGGGTGCCGAGCATCACCTGCGCCGGGTCGCCGGGGAGGATGTTCATCACGACGAAGACGAGCACCGAGGCGATCAGCACGCTGACCACGAAGATCCCGATCCGCCGGAAGACGTACATGGAGGCGCGAGGGTAGAGGGCGCAGCGACGCCGGCGCGCCCGGCGCGGCGTCTTGCCCGCGCTGCGAGCCCCGCGCCCTGCGCCCGATCTCTAGCCTGCCGCCATGCAGAATCCATACGGATCGCTGTTCGACCTCTCCGGTTCTCGTGCCGTCGTGATCGGCGCGGGCAGCGGGATCGGGCACGCCGGGGCGATGGCGCTGGCGGCCCATGGCGCCGACGTTCTCTGTGCCGACCTCTCCGAAGACGCCGCAGCAGCCACCGCCGACGCCATCCGCCAGGCCGGCGGAGGCGCTCACGCAACCACTGTGGACCTCGGCGATGCCGAGTCGATCGAGGCGGCCATGGACGGATTCGGCACCTTCGACGTCCTGGTCACCACGCCCGCCATCAACGTGCGCAAGCGGCTCCTCGAGGTCACCGCCGAGGAGATCGAGCGGGTCGTGTCACTCAATCTCGTCGGCACCTTCCACGCCGTCACCGCCGCCGGGCGTCGGATGGCCGAGCACGGGCGCGGGTCGATCATCGCCATCTCGTCCATTCGGTCGCAGGTGGTCGAGCCAGGCCAAGGCGTCTACGCCGCCACCAAGGCCGGGGTGCTGCAGATGATCCGAGCGCTGGCCGCCGAGCTGGGGCCGATGGGCGTGCGAGCCAATGCCCTCGCTCCTGGAGTCGTCGAGACGCCGCTCACCGAGCAGATCAAGAGCCAGCCCGACTGGTACGAGGCCTACGCCGGAAAATCGGCGCTCGGGCGCTGGGCGCAGCCGATCGAGATGGCCGGGCCGATCGTCTTCCTCGCCTCGGAGGCGTCGAGCTTCGTCACCGGCTCGTTGCTCGTGGCCGATGGAGGGTGGCTGGCCGTCGACGGCCGGTACACGCCACCGCTGTGAGGGACCTTCGGTGAAGACCATCGACGGCGGCTCGTTGCTGTCGGTCCCTGGCATCGAGGTCGGCCACTGGACCGATCGCGACGCGCTCACCGGCTGCACGGTGGTCGTCCTGCCCGAGCCCAACGTGATCGCCTGCGAGGTGCGGGGGGCGGGGCCCGGGACGCGGGAGACAGCATTGCTCCAGCCCGGCATGTCGGTCCAGCAGGCCCAGGCGGTGGTGCTCACCGGGGGCAGCGCCTTCGGCCTGGCGGCGGCGGACGGCGTCATGAAGGCACTCGAGGAGGAGGGTCGGGGCCATCCGACCCCGGCCGGCGTGGTGCCCATCGTGCCGGCCGCCGTGATCTACGACCTCCTGGTCGGGGACGCCGCCACCCGGCCCACCGCCGAGGACGGGGCGGCGGCCTTTCGGGCGGCAACGACCGACACGACGCTCCACGGCCTGGTGGGCGCCGGCACCGGCGCCACGGTCTCCAAGTGGCGCGGCATCGCCCAGCCGGCCGGCCTCGGGACGGCGGCCGTCGAGGTGAACGGCGCCACGGTGGGGGCGCTGGTGGTGGTCAACGCCATGGGCGACATCATCAGCCTCGAGGGCGAGCCGCTGACAGGCGGCCCGGCCGTGCCCGGCCCGCTGGCGACCCCGCCGCCGGTCGGCCAGAACACGACGCTGGTCGTCGTCGCCACCGATGCCCGTGCGGACCGGGCGGCGCTCGGACGGCTGGCGGTGCGGGCTCAGGACGCCTTGGCCGCCTGCCTCCGCCCCGCCCACACCAGCTTCGATGGCGACACCTGCTTCGCAGTGTCGTGCGGCGAGCACGAGGTGCCCCTGCACGACCTCGCCGAGGCCGCCTTCCAGGCCGTCGGGCGAGCGATCGAGGCCGTCACCGCGCGCTGAGTGGGTCCGGGTGTGCGCCAGCAGGTCCGACCGAATGATCCCGGCACCGGGGTAGCGTCACTGCGGTGAGGAACCCAACGTGACATCTCGTTCCAACGACTTCCTCGACCGGACGGTCGGCTTCTTTCGCTCGGTCTGGCAGCGGGGAGGCCGCCAGGAGGGGGCCCCGGATCCGCTCCGATCACTCGACCCGGATCTGAGCGACGACGATCTCGACCGGATCCGCGAGCAGATCGACGACACGCTCTACCGCTCACCCGGTGAACTGCGGGCTCGCGGCAAGGCCGCCCACCTCGCGGAGAACTACCTCCTGCTCTCGGACGTGGGTCAGCGCCGCTTCCTCGAGCTGCTGGCGACCGAGTACGGCCCCGACCACGACCGGCTCGACGCAGCGGTCTCGGCCTGGCGCGACGCCCCGCCCGAGGGACGCGGCACCGCCGAGGCGTCGATGCGCGACGCACTGCGGAGCCCCCGAGCTCGATTGCTCCAGCGCTTCACGTCGCTCGACCACGGTGTCAAGTTCGTCGTGGATCTCCGCGAACGGGTGATGCAGCTGGCGGACGACGGTGAGGCCGCCATGTCCGGATTCGATGCCGAGCTGCTCGACCTGCTCTCCGGCTGGTTCGACTTCGGATTCCTGACCCTCGAGCGCATCACCTGGGAAGGCAGCCCGGCCGTCGTCCTCGAGCGTCTGATCGAGTACGAGACCGTGCACGAGATCGCCACGTGGGATGACCTCCGCAACCGCCTGGGCCCCGACCGCCTGATGTATGCGTTCTTCCATCCGCGTATGCCGAACGAGCCCGTGATCTTCGTCGAGGTGGCGCTCACCAACAGCATCGCTAACTCGATCGACGCCCTGCTCGACGGCGACGCACCGAACGCCGACCCGTTCGCCGTCGACACGGCGGTGTTCTACTCGATCAACAACTGCCACACCGGGCTGGTCGGCGTGCCGCTCGGCGACTTCCTGATCAAGCGGGTCGTCGAGGAGCTGCGCCGCGACCGACCCAACCTCGAACAGTTCGTCACGCTGTCGCCGGTCCCCGGATTCCCTGCCTGGCTCCAGGAGGTGTTGGATCCTTCGTTCGAGGGCGAGCGGCCGGCGCTCGACGAGGTGCGGCGCCGAGCCATCACCAACCTGCTGTCTCGCGATGACTGGCATCTCGATCCCGACTCGTCCGAAGTGCTGAAGGACCAACTCACCCGGCTGGTCGCCCACTATCTCCTGCATGCCCGGGACGGTGATCAGGCCCATGACCGGGTGGCCAACTTCCACCTCCGCAACGGGGCGAGGCTGGAGCGGGTCAACTGGATGGCCAACCGGTCGCCGGCCGGCATCGAGCGCTCGCACGGATTCATGGTCAACTACCGCTACGAGCCCGACTTCATCGAGGAGAACCACGAGGCCTACACGACGGCGGGCGAGGTCGTGGCGGCCCGGGCGGTGCGAGAGCTGGCCGGTTCCTGAGGCCGCCGGTCAGCGCTCGGCGACCACCACGCCGCTCACCGACCCGAGGGTGATCGGACCGGAGCGGGCCCGCAGCGTCACCTCGTCGCCATCCTCCAGGAAGGTCCTCTCGGTGCCGTCCGGCAGGGCAATCGGATGCTCGCCGTTCCACGTGAGCTCGATCATGCTTCCGTAGGTGCCCGGCTCGGCCCCTGACACCGTGCCCG
>JBPEXB010000571.1:0-10812 GCA_052032125.1 Acidimicrobiia bacterium | reverse complement strand
CCGCCGCCATTCGGGCGTTCAACCCCCGCCCGGGAGCTCATGTGTCCAGGCAGGGCCAGCGCTTCAAGATCCTGCGGGCTCGTCCGGCCCCGGGATCGTTGCCGATCGGTGAGCTCGCGGTCGATGATGGACGGATCCTCCTGGGGACGGGTGAGGGGACCCTCGAGCTGACGGTGGTGCAACCGGCCGGATCGCGTGCGATGGCTGCGGTCGACTGGGCGAGAGGCGTCCGGGGGCCGCTCGGCGCGTTGGCGTGAAGCCGGGTCTGGCGCCGCGCCTCGTCGCCGCCCGGCTCGTGGGCCGAGTCGTTCGGGAGGGAGCGTGGTCCAACGTCGTGTCGCGGGAGATCGACCTCGACGCCGAGGACGCCGGATTGGCCCGGCATCTCCTGTATGGGTCGTTGCGCAACCTCACGCGGATCGACGCCGCGATCAGTCGCCTCAGCACCCGCCCGCCCGCCACCCTCGACAACGCCGTGCTGGACGTGTTGCGGGTGGCCTTCCACGAGGTTCTCTTCAGCCGGAGCGCCGCCCACGCGGTGGCGGACATGGCGGTCGAGGCTGCCAAGGAGGAAGGTCACGCACGAGCGGCCGGGTTCGTCAACGCGCTGGTCCGCACGCTCCAGCGTGGAGGCGAGCCGGTTGCGCCAACGGATCTCGCCGAACGCCTGAGCCTGCCCGGCTGGGTGGTCGAGGCGCTGTCCGAGGCATGGGGCTCCGCCGAGAGCGAGGCGTTCTTCGAGGCCAGTCACGCCGATGCTCCCCGGACAGTCCGGGTCCGCCGACCCGAGTCGATCCCGGCCGACGCCGCCCCCACGGCCGTCCCGGGCGCCTTTCGCTGGGAGCAGGGGACACTCACCGATGAGGTGGCCGTCCAGGACCCCGCCAGCGTCGCCGTCGTGGAGGCGCTCGGAGTCGAGCAGGGGGAGCGGGTCGCCGATGTGGCAGCTGCTCCCGGCGGCAAGGCACTGGCGATCTCCGACCGAGGCGCGGGGTTCGTGGCGGCCTCCGACGTGCATCCGCGCCGCACCCGAGCGGCCGCCCGGCGGACCACCGAGGCCGGGTTCAACGGGGCCTGGGTTCGGGGCGACGCCACCCGGCCGCCATTCGCGGACAGGTCGTTCGACCGCCTGCTGCTCGATGCGCCCTGCACCGGCTTGGGCACGCTTCGGCGCCGGCCCGAGATCAAGTACAAGGTGAACCCAGGGGAGCGAGACCGCCTGGCGGCGCTGCAGCGCCGGATGCTCGAAGCGACGCTGTCGCTGGCCAGGATCCGCCTGGTCTATTCCGTCTGCACCGTCTTGCCTGAAGAGACGATCGGTGTGGTGGAGGGTCTCGGTGGTCGACCTCCGGTCGGCCTGCCCGGCCGCCCGTGGGGGGACGGATGGTTGATGGCGCCGCACCTCAGCGACTCCGACGGCATGTTCATCTGCGTGTTCGACCGCTGACCGTGGTCGACGGGGCCGAGCGCCCCGCCGGGTACCCTCCCCCCGTGATCAAACCTCCCCGTATCGCCCCCTCGATCCTCGCCGCCGACTTCGCCCGCCTCGGAGATGAGGTGACGGCGATCGCCGACGTGGTCGACCTGCTTCACATCGACGTGATGGACGGTCATTTCGTCCCCAACATCTCACTTGGCATCCCGGTGATCCGCTCGCTGCGAGCCGTCACCGACCTGCCCTTCGACTGCCACCTCATGACCACCAACCCCGACGTCTACTTCGAGGAGTTCGCTGAAGCCGGCGCGGACGGGGTGACGGTGCACATGGAGGTGTTTCCCGACCCGACCGACGTGGCCGCCAAGGCCAGGGCGGCCGGGCTCGGCTTCGGCCTGGTCATCAACCCGCCAACGCCCTACGAGGCTGTCGATCCCTTCCTCGAACTCTGCGACATGGTCCTCATCATGTCGGTCAACCCCGGTTTCGGCGGTCAGAGCTTCATCGAGGACGTCCTGCCCAAGGTGGAGCGTGCCAGAGAAGTCATTGATTCGAGAGGCCTCGATGTCGATATAGAGATCGACGGAGGCATCGGACAGGACACGATCGGTCGTGCGCGCCGTGCAGGAGCGGACGTGTTCGTGGCCGGATCGGCCATCTTCCGCCAAGCCGACCCGGTCGGCGCAGTGGCCGGCCTCCGGAGCGTGCTCGACAACGAGGATTGAATGACCGCACATCGGGTTCTGGTCGTCGACGACGATCCTGACATCGTCAACTTCGTGCGTGTCAACCTCGAATTGGAGGGCTTCGAGGTCGAGACCGCCGTGGACGGGCAGGAGTGCCTCGAGATCATCGCCGAGACCAGCCCCGATCTCGTCCTGCTGGACGTCATGATGCCGGGCATGGATGGGATCACCGCCCTGCGAGCGCTCCGGTCCCACCCCGCCGCCGCCAAGACCTCCGTCATCCTGCTCACCGCCAAGGCGCTCCCCGAGGATCGCGTCCGGGGCCTCGAGTTGGGCGCCGACGACTACGTCACCAAGCCCTTCGACGTCACCGAGCTGATGGCCCGGGTCAAGGCCGTGCTGCGCAGGACCCAGGCGATGCGGGACGTGTCGCCGCTGACCGGGCTGCCCGGCAACTTCCAGATCGCTTCCGAGCTGGAGCGACGCATCCAGATCGGCGAGCAGTTCGCGCTCGTGCAGGCCGACCTCGACAACTTCAAGTCCTTCAACGACCACTACGGCTTCATGCGCGGCGATCAGGTGATCCGCTTCTCGGCCGAGGCGCTCATCGCCGCCCGGGACGAGATCGACGACGACGGGGCGTTCATCGGCCACATCGGCGGCGACGACTTCGTCGCCATCATGCGGCCCGACGTGGTCGAGGCCTACTGCAAGGCCACCATCAAGGTGTTCGACGATGGCGTCCTCGACTTCTACGACACGGCGGATGCATTGCGCGGGTACATCGAGGTGACCGACCGGCGGGGCGAGCGGCACGCCTTCCCCGTCGTATCGATCTCGATGGGCGTCACCTCCAACGAGACGAGGCCGATCGTGTCGCAGTGGGAGGCCTCGGCCATCGCGGTGGAGATGAAGGAGTACGCCAAGCGGCAGTCGGGCTCCAGCTACAAGATCGATCGCCGCACGGCCTGAGCCGGTTCGGGCCGCCGAGGCCGACCGGTACCATCTCCATGGTGCCTCCCACCTGGTCCGATGCCGACCGCCATGCGATGGAGCGTGCGATCGAGATCGCTCGGCCCTTCTCCACCCACCCCAACCCTCGGGTGGGCTGTGTGATCGTCGACGCCGAGGGCCAGACGGTGGGATCGGGGGCCCACACCGGACCTGGCGCCGCTCATGCCGAGGTGGCGGCCTTGGAGGAGGCGGGCTCACAGGCACAGGGAGGCACCGCCTACGTGACCTTGGAGCCCTGTGCGCACACCGGTCGGACCCCGCCCTGCACGGAGGCCCTGATCGCGGCGGGCGTCGCCCGCGTGGTGGCCGCCACCGTCGATCCAGACGAACGGGTCGGCGGGCGCGGCATCGACCACCTGCGTCGGGCCGGGGTCGTCGTGGAGGTGGGGTTGTGCGAGGAAGAGGCGGTGGCGCTCGATCGGGCCTATCACCATCACCGCGCGACGGGTCTCCCATGGGTGCAGGCCATCCTCACGCCCGACCACCTGGGCGACGATGCCACCGCCGAGCTGGATCAGCTGATCGCCACGATGGATCTCATCGTCACCGAGCAGGGCCCTGACCTCCACCCGGGGGCCGAGGCGTCGCTCGAGGAGCAGCTGCGAGCACTCGGGCACCGCGCAGTGGTCGAGTTGGGCGTGGGCGACGACGACAGCCTGCTGGAAGCGCTGGCCCGCCAAGCGCTCATCGATGGCGCCACGCTCTTCTCCCGCAGCTCGATCCCCGAGTGGGGCCCCCTGTCGGCCGGGCCGCCGTTTACCGTCGTGAACGTGCGTAGCATCGGCCACGAGGTGCGCATCGAAGCGCTCCCCACCCGACCGAGGAAGCGCTGAGTGTTCACCGGCATCATCGAGGAGCTCGGTACCGTGCGCTCGATCGACGAGCGAGACGAGGCCGTGCGCATCGACCTCGCCGCTCGCACGGTGGTGGCCGATGCCGCCGTCGGCGACTCCATCGCCGTCAACGGGGTGTGCCTCACGGCAGTCGACCTGGACGATGACGGCTTCCGGGTCGACGTCGTCCCCGAGTCCTTGGCTCGGTCCTCGCTCGGCGGCCTCGAAGTGGGCTCGCGGGTCAATCTGGAGCGGCCCATGCGCATGGGTGGTCGCCTCGACGGGCACATCGTGCAGGGACACGTCGACGGCATCGCCGAGGTGGTCGGCATCGAGGATACGGGGGGATATCTGCTCGAGGTGGCGCTTCCCGAGGCCCTCTCGCCGTACGTCGTCGAGAAGGGCTCGATCACCATCGACGGTGTGAGCCTCACGGTGGCGGCGCTCGGCGAGTCGTCGTTCTCGGTGGCGCTGATCCCCCACACGCTCGAGGTCACCACGCTGGGGGAACGGCGGGTCGGCGACCACGTCAACCTGGAGGTCGATGTGATCGCCAAGTATGTTGCCCGCAACATGTCGGCCTACGTCGCCCCCGAACCCGCCTCACCATGAGCTTTGCCGAGATCCCCGAGGTCGTCGAGGCGTTCGCCCGCGGCGAGATGGTCGTCGTGGTGGATGACGCCGACCGTGAGAACGAGGGTGATCTGATCATGGCCGCCCAGATGGCGACCGAAGAGAAGATCGGCTTCATGGTGCGCTACACGAGTGGCGTCATCTGCGTGCCCATGAAGGGCGACCGCCTCGACGAGCTGCGCCTGCCGCTGATGGTGACCGAGAACGCCGAGAGCTTCCGGACCGGCTTCACCATCTCCGTGGACCTCAAGGACGGCATCACCACCGGCATCTCTGCGTCGGACCGGACCAAGACGATCCGGGCACTCGCCGACCCCGGCACCGTGTCGACCGACCTCAGCCGGCCAGGTCACATCTTCCCGCTCCGGTACAAGGAGGGCGGGGTGCTGCGCCGTCCCGGCCACACCGAGGCCGCCGTCGACCTGGCGGTGATGGCCGGCATGAGCCCGGTCGGCGTCCTCTGCGAGATCGTCAACGACGACGGCACGATGAAGCGGGGCCTCGAGCTCGAGCAGTTCGCCAAGGAACACGGCCTGCTGGTGGCCACGATCGCCGACCTGGTCGCCTACCGAAGAGCGCAGGAACGGCTGGTCAAGCGCTCGGCCGAGGCTCGCATCCCCACCCGCCACGGCGAGTTCCGGGCGATCGGCTACGAGTCGCTCATCGACGGTCGTGAGCACATCGCCCTGGTGAAGGGAAACGTGGCAGGGGCGCAGGACGTGCTCGTTCGGGTCCACTCTGAGTGCCTCACCGGCGATGCGTTCGGGAGCCTCCGGTGTGACTGTGGCTCACAGCTCGACGAGGCGATGCGACAGATCGCCGAGGCGGGTGTGGGCGTCGTGCTCTACATCCGGGGCCACGAGGGTCGGGGGATCGGCCTCATGCACAAGCTGGCCGCCTACGCCATCCAGGACACGGGACGAGACACGGTGGAGGCCAACCTCGACCTCGGCCTGCCGAAGGACGCCCGCGATTACGGCGTCGGAGCCCAGATCCTCAGTGATCTCGGGATCACCACCATGCGCCTCATGACCAACAACCCCACCAAGCGGGCGGGCATCGAGGGCTACGGCCTGAGCATCGTCGAGCGGGTGCCGCTGCACGTCGGGGAGAACGACCACAACCGCAGCTACCTCCGCACCAAGGTCGAGAAGATGGGTCACATCATGGATGTCGCTGACGGGCTCGACGATGGAGAAGCGTGAGGTCGAGGAGCAGCGAGACGGCTCCGGTCTGACCGTCGGGATCGTGGTTGCGTCGTTCAACGGTTTCGTCACCGAGCCCCTGCTGGAGGGAGCCCTGGCACGCCTGGAGGAGCTCGGTGTGGACCGAGCCGAGGTCGTCAGGGTCGCTGGTGCGCTGGAACTGGCCCCGCTGGCGGCGCATCTGACCGAGCGGTGCGACGCCGTGATCGCCATCGGGGCGGTCATCGAAGGCGAGACCGACCACTACGTGCACGTGGCCGAGCAGAGCTCCGCCGGGCTCACCCGGGTCTCGCTCGACAGCGGAATACCGGTCGCCAATGCCGTGTTGACCGTTCGCGAAGTCGAGCATGCGACCGATCGCAGCCTGCCGGGCCCCTCCAACAAGGGGTACGAGGCGGCCGATGCGGCGGTCGTGGCAGCCAATGCCATCCGGCGTCTGTGACGAACGCGTTGCGGCGCATATACTGGTGGCACAACCGAGAGAGCAAGAGGAAGCAGGCTGCTTCCCACCCGGCCACCTCGCCGCGAGGCGTGATGTATGCGCCGAGGTACCACGATCCGTCGCCGAGCGTGCCTCACGCAGCCGGCAGACCGATCGTCTGTCGAGACTCGACTGTCGAGAGCTCGACTGCTGAGAGCGCAGCCACTTCGTCTGCGCTTTCTCTGTGTCTGGGCCTCCGTGTGAGAGTCCCGAAGTCAGGCACGCCGCAGCGGTGTGAGCGTGCTGGATGATCAAGCCGGCGAGGGCCGGTACGACGAGCAGATGAGGAGGCGGCTATCGCCGAACTGCGTGTGAACGATGCGATCCGGGCCAAAGAGGTCCGGGTGGTGGCACCCGACGGATCCCAGGTCGGGGTGAAGAGCATCCAAGAGGCCATGTGGCTCGCCGATCAACTGGGGCTGGACCTCGTCGAGGTCGCCCCGACGGCCAAGCCACCCGTCACCCGGCTGATGGACTACGGCAAGTACAAGTACGAGCAGTCCGTCAAAGACCGAGAAGCACGCAAGAAACAGTCCAAGAGCACCGTCAAGGAGATCACCTTCCGGGTCAAGATCGGCAATCACGACTATCAGATCAAGGCCGATCGGGCCAAGAAGTTCCTGGAGCACGGCGACAAGGTGCGTGTCCGCATCTGGTTCCGGGGAAGGGAGGCCTCCCGACCGCAGCTCGGCATGGCGATCCTGAACCGTCTCACCGACGACCTCGCCGAGGTCGCCAAGGTGGATCAGGAGGCGAAGCAGGAGGGTCGCAACATGACCATGAGCTTCAGCCCGCTGCCTCGCCGGGCCAAGGAGCCGGAAGCCGCTGTCAGTGACACGCCGGTCGCGGACGAGGGCGCAGCGGAACAGGCCGTAGCGGCAGAGGCCGTAGCGGAAGAGGCGGTCGAGGACGGGACGGGCGAGACCGTCGAAGAACAGAGCTGAACGAACGACGACGACATCCGGAGAATCTGATGCCGAAGATGAAAACGCACAAAGGCGCCGCCAAGCGCTACAAGGTGACCGGGACCGGCAAGCTGCGCCGGCGCCAATCTCACCGCGGCCATCTGCGCCTCGCCAAGGGCAAGGACAGCTACCGCAGGCTGAAGGGCGAGACCGGCCTCGCCAAGGGCGACGAGAAGCGGGCCAAGCGCCTGCTCGGCAAGTAGCACCGAGGAGGTTCTCCGATGGCACGTGTCAAACGCGCGGTCCACGCCCGCAAGAAGCACCGGAAGGTGATGACGAGGGCGAAGGGCTACAGCGGCGCCAAGAGCCGGCGGTACAAGGCCGCCAACGAGCAGGTCATGCACTCGATGCAGTACGCCTACCGCGACCGGCGGGCGCGCAAGGGTGAGTTCCGCCGGCTGTGGATCAGCCGGATCAACGCGGCCGCCCGCCAGCACGGCATGACGTACTCGCAGCTCATCGCCGGGCTCAAGGCGGCCGAGTTCGCGGTGGACCGCAAGATGCTGGCGGACATCGCCGTGAACGACCCAGACGCCTTCAAGCAGATCGTGGAGCTCGCCGGAGCGAGCGGGAACTGACCATCGCCGACATCACCTCGCCGGCCAACCGGCGAGTCGTCGAGACCGCCAAGCTGAGCAGAGCCTCGGCCCGCCGATCGGCACGGCGCATCCTTCTCGAGGGCCCCCATCTCCTGGATGAGGCCCTCGAGTCGCGTCTGGTGCCCGAGACCGTGTTCGTGCTCGATCCTGGTGATGGCGCCACGGCCGCCAACGCCGGGTCCGAGGTCGTCACGGTGTCCGAACGGGTCATGGACAAGCTGGCGACGACCCAGCACCCGCGCGGACCGGTGGCCGTTCTCGAGACCCCCGACCCGGCGGTCGAGCCCGTCGGACCGGCCCTGCTGTTGTGGGGAGTCGGGGACCCCGGCAACCTCGGCACGGCGTTGCGCAGTGCCGCCGCGTTCGGAGTGTCGACCGTGCTCGGTCCCGGCTGTGCCGACCTGTGGAACCCGAAGGTCCTGCGGGCGGCAGCAGGCGCCCACTTCCGGGGTGTCATCGTCCAGCACCGAAACGTCACGGGCGTCGTCGAGACGTGGGGTCGCGCGCTCGTCGCCGCCGTGCCGCGGGGTGGTGTGGCCCCGTCCGAGGTCGAGCCGCTCGCCTCGCTCGTGGCGATCGGGGCCGAGGGCCCCGGTCTGCCGTCAGAGGTCGTGGCGATCGCCTCGTCCACGGTGACCATCCCCATGCCAGGTGGGGTCGAGAGCCTCAACGCCGGAGTGGCCGCATCGATCCTGGCGTACGAGTTGGGTCGACGTAATGCCGGAATTGGCCAGAAGGCCGACGACTAACCTGCCCGGCCTATGGATCTCGACCGTCTCGCTGCCATCGCCGCCGGAGCCGCCGACCGGGCGGCCGGAGTGGAGACGCTCGCCGACCTGGACGCCGTGGAAGGCGAGCTCATCGGGCGCAAGTCGGAGATCGCCCAGGCCCGACGCGATCTGGGCACGCTGCCTCCCGAGGAGCGGAAGGACGCCGGCCGGGCGCTGAACGAGGCTCACGAGACGGCCAAAGCGGCCCTGGACGCCCGAAGGGCCGAATTGGAGCTGGAAGCCGAGAACGCCCTGCTGGCCCAGGATCGTGTGGACGTCACGCTGCCCGGGGCGGTACCCCCGCGCGGCACCCACCACCTGCTGACCCAGACCATGGACGAGGTCTGCGACATCTTCCGGGCGATGGGCTATCAGGTGGCGGACGGGCCGGAGATCGAGCTCGCCTGGTACAACTTCGACGCCCTCAACACGCCGCCCACCCATCCGGCGCGTTTCGAGTCCGACACGATGTACGTCGAGTCCTTCGACGGGGAGGAGCGCACCGGTCACGACGAGTTGCTCCTCCGCACGCACACCTCGCCGATGCAGGCGCGTTACATGGAAGCGCACGAGCCGCCAGTGCACGTCGTCGTGCCGGGACGGGTGTTCCGGACCGACACGTGGGACGCGACCCACTCACCCGTCTTCCACCAGATCGAGGGGCTGGCCGTCGACCGCGACATCACGATGAGCGACCTCAAGGGCACGCTGGCCCACTTCGTGCACGAATTCTTCGGCCCCGACGCCCGGTCGAGGTTCAATCCGAGCTTCTTCCCCTTCACCGAGCCGTCGGCCGAGGTGCTCGTGTGGTTCAACGACCAGTGGCTGGAGATGCTCGGATGCGGCATGGTCGACCCCAACGTGTTCGATGCCGTCGGCTACGACTCGTCGCAGTACACGGGCTTCGCCTTCGGCATGGGCGTCGAGCGCCTGGCGATGGTCAAGCACGGGATCACCGACATCCGCCACTTCTACGAGAACGACCTCCGAATCCTGGGACAGTTCAGATGAATCAGTACTCAGTACTCAGTACTCAGTACTCAGTACCTGCCGGTGCGAGTCGTGGAGGGAACTCATGAAGGTCCCTCTCTCTTGGCTACGGGACTTCATCGATCTGCCGACCGAGGATCCGGAGGAGCTGGATTTCATCCTGGCGTCCTTGGGTCACGAGGTCGAGGGCTTCGAGCACATCCGTCCCTCCTTCGAGGGGGTGGTCGTCGCCAGGGTCGAGGAGGTCGGGCCCCATCCGAACGCCGACAAGATCCGGCTGTGCCGGGTGAACGACGGGTCGGAGACGCTCGACGTGGTGTGTGGCGCCTGGAACTTCGAGGCCGGCGCGATCGTGGCGTACGCCACCGTTGGGTCGCGACTGGCCACCGACACCGACGAGCCCTTCGACATCGGCGCGAGGAAGCTCCGTGGAGTGACGTCGAACGGCATGATCGCCTCGGCGCGGGAACTGGGTCTCGGGGACGATCACGAGGGCATTCTCGTGCTGGACCGCCTGGCCGCGGCCACGGAGGCGGACATCGGGTTGCCGTTCGACGAGGTGATCGGCCTCTCCGACACGGTGCTCGACGTGAAGATCACCCCCAACCGAGGCGACTGCATGTCGATGCGGGGCCTGGCCCGGGACCTGGCGGCCTACTGGGACATCCCGTGGCGAGACGTGCGCGTCGACGTGCCGACCTCGGCAGCACCGAGCGGATTCTCGATCGAGCTGCGCGACACCGACGCCTGTCCACGCTTCGTTGGACATGAGATCGACGACGTGACCATCGGGCCGTCCCCCCTCTGGATGCAGTTGCGGCTTCTGGCCATCGGGCAACGGCCGATCTCCAACGTCGTCGATGTCTCGAACTACGTCATGTTCGAGGTCGGCCACCCGATCCACACCTTCGACGCCGACACGCTGACCGACCAGCAGATCATCGTGCGACTGGCCGAGGCAGACGAGACGCTCACCACACTCGACGGTGCCCACCGGACGCTGCTGCCGACCGACATCGTGGTCGCCGACCCGGGCGGCCCGGTGGCGCTGGCCGGCGTGATGGGCGGCGAGACCACCGAGGTGTCGGAGAACACCACCAACATCCTGGTGGAGGCCGCCCACTGGGATCCTCCGTCGATTCTCTCGACCTCGCATCGTCTCGGCCTACGCTCGGAGGCATCCGCTCGATTCGAACGGGGA
>JBPEXB010000570.1:0-3827 GCA_052032125.1 Acidimicrobiia bacterium | reverse complement strand
ATCGAGGAGGGCGTCGACTCGCTTGCCCAGTCGGTCATCATCGCTCCGTCCGGCCAGATCATCGCCCAGTGCGTGACGACCGGTGACGAGGTCGTCTCGGCAACCATCGATCTGGACTTCTGCGACACGTACAAGCGAACCCTGTTCGATTTCGGCCGCTACCGAATGCCGGAGCACTACCAGCGCATCGGCCGCCTGCGCGACGCCGAGCCTCCCGCCGAGTGAGCGTCACACGACCGTGTACGTGACCGGGCTCCGCTGCACCGTCTGTGGCGCCAGCTACGAACCGCGACCCGGCCGCTACACGTGTGACGAGTGCGGCGAGGTGGGGACGCTCGACGTCCAGTACGACTACGACGCGATCGCCGGTGTGATCAGCCAGGCCTCGCTGGCCGCCGATCCCGACCGCACGATCTGGCGGTACCGGCCGCTCATGCCGGTCGATCCGTCCACCCCCGTCACCCGACTCGGCGTGGGCGGAACGCCTCTCGTCGAAGCGCCCCGTCTGGCGAGCGGCGTCGGGCAGCTACTCGTGAAGGACGATGGCCGCCAGCCCACGGCGTCGCTGAAGGACCGGGCTTCGGCTGTGGCGCTCGCCCGAGCGGCCGAGGAGGGTGCCGACGTCATCACCACCGCCTCGACCGGCAACGCCGCCGCGGCGCTCGCCGGGCTGGCCGCCAGCACGGGCCAGCGCGCCGTCATCTTCGTTCCGGCGTCGGCGCCGGAGGCCAAGGTCGCCCAGCTGCTCGCCTACGGGGCGGTGGTGGCGCTGGTGGACGGCACCTACACCGATGCCTTCGAGCTCTGCCAGCACGCCGTCGACCGCTTCGGCTGGTACAACCGCAACACGGGCTACAACCCCTACGTGGCGGAAGGCAAGAAGACCGTGTCGCTGGAGATCTGTGAGCAGCTCGACTGGCGGGCCCCCGATGCCGTGTTCGTGAGCGTCGGAGACGGCTCGATCATCGGCGGGGTGCGGAAGGGCTTCGACGATGCCCGCCGCCTCGGCTGGATCGGCGACGTGCCCCGCATCTATGGCGTCCAGGCGGCCGGAAGCGACTACCTGTGGCAGGCCTTCGTCGATCAGGAGGACGTCGTCACGAAGCCCGCGATCAGTGCGAAGACGGTGGCGGACTCGATCAGCGCCGACCTCCCGCGTGATCGTGTCAAAGCGCTGGCAGCGGTGACGGAGACCGGCGGCGCCTACCTGCGGGTCTCCGATGCGGAGATCCTCGACGCCATCCCTACGCTGGCGTCCGGATCGGGGGTCTTCGCAGAGCCCGCCTCAGCCGCCGCCTACGCGGGTTACGTACAGGCCGTGAAGAACGGCATGATCGGCTCTGCGGAGCAGGTCGTGCTGATCTCGACCGGATCGGGCCTCAAGGACGTGCCGGCTGCCATGGAGGCAGTCGACACGGCCGGGCGACGCCCGATCGAGATGGCCGCCGACCCCGAGGCGCTCGACGCACTGACCGATTGGACCGACGCATGATCGACCTGACCATCGACGCACCGACCCGAGAGTCCGTGGCCGCACACACCCGTGAGCGCGGCATCCGGATCCCGACTCTGGCCCAGATGCGCGACCCGGCGCTGATCCCCGACGACATCCGGACCGGCTTGAAGGACGTGGGTCTCTGGGACCTTCATCCGCTCAACCTGTTTCGGATCACCTGGCACAACGAGCCGGTGGAGCACGGCGGCGGGTTCGGGCCGGTGAACTATGTCGAGTGGCCGTCCGCGTTGACCGGCGTCGACGCTCGGATCATCTCGATCATCGGGAAATGGTTCCCCACGGGAGCTCACAAGGTGGGGGCGGCGTTCGGCTGCCTGGTGCCTCGTCTCGTGACCGGCCAGTTCGACCCGGCCTCGCAGAAAGCGGTGTGGCCGTCGACCGGCAACTACTGCCGGGGCGGCGCCTACGACTCCAACCTGTTGGGCTGCGAGTCGATCGCCATCCTGCCCGAGGGGATGAGCCGCGAGCGCTTCGAGTGGCTGCAGTCGGTCGCCGGGGAGATCATCAAGACGCCCGGGTCCGAGTCGAACGTCAAGGAGATCTTCGACAAGTGCAAGGAGCTGGCGGCTTCCGGCGAGGACCTGGTCATCTTCAACCAGTTCGACGAGTTCGGGAACTACCTCTGGCACACATCGGTGACCGGGCCGGCCATCGAGGAGGTGCTCGGCGAGGTCATGGGAGAGGGCGACCGCTACCGGGGCTTCACCGTGACCACCGGCTCCGCCGGCACCATCGCCGCCGGCGATCACCTCAAGGAGGCGTTCCCGACCTCGGTGATCGCCGCCGGGGAAGCCATCCAATGCCCCACGATCCTGTTCAACGGCTTCGGTGAGCATCGGATCGAGGGCATCGGCGACAAGCACATCCCCTGGGTGCACAACGTCAAGAACACCGACTTCGCCATCGGCCTCGACGACGAGGCCTCGGTCGGGCTGGCCCGGCTGTTCAACGAGGAGGCGGGCCGCGCCTATCTCGGCGAGCAGGGTGTCTCAGACGAGGTTCTCGACTCGCTTCCGCTCCTCGGGATCTCGGGAGCAGCGAACCTGCTGTCGGCGATCAAGCTGGCCAAGTACTACGAGATGACGTCTCGCGACGTGGTGGTGACCGTGGCGACCGACTCGATGGAGCTGTACATGAGCCGGCTCCACGAGCTGACCGAGGACCGCGGATCGTTCACCGATCGCGATGCGGTGGCGACGTACCACCGCCATCTCCTCGGCGCCAGCACCGAGCACGTGCACGAGCTGTCGTACTACGACCGCAAGCGCATCCACAACCTGAAGTACTACACATGGGTCGAGCAGCAGGGCAAGACGTACGACGAGATCCAGGCGCAGTGGTACGACGAGGACTACTGGAGCTCGATCCGGGCGCTGGCCGATCCGATCGACGGTCTGATCGAGGAGTTCAACGCCCTGGCCGCCCGGTGAACGGCGGCCGCTTCGAGGTCGCCGGCTGGATGCTGTTCGCGATCTCCGGCGTGTTCTTCGCCGTCATCGCCCTCCAGGACGGTGATGGTCTGGCGCTCGCCAGCGCCGTGGCCTGGCTCCTCGGCGTCGCCGCATTCGTGTATGGCCGGTGGGGGCGTTCGGACTGAGGCTCAGCCGTAAGGCGCCGGTCGCACGCGTAGCCAGACCTCTGCGAGGACTGCCATCAGGACAAAGGCGATCCAGAACGACACGCCGAAGGCGTCCTCGAACGACATGAGATCGAGGGCCTGGAACAGCCCGACCACGATCCGGATCATGCCGACTCCGGCACCCACCGCGAACGCCCGGATCATCCACCGCCGGTGTTCGGTCACGTTGCCGGCCCTGATCGCTCGGTAGGCGAGCAGCAAGGCCGCAAGGAACCAGAGGCCGAAGACGACCGTGGCGGAGGTCTCGGCGCTTCCTCCGAAAGGCATGACGATGCCCACCACGATCGCCAAGAGGCCCGTCACGATGCCGCTGGGGAGGACGATGCGACCGAGCCGTCTGTGGACTCCGATGCTCCGGCGACGGATGCGGGCGGAGAGCTGGAACGGGGCACCGAGCAGGTAGACGACGCCCGGCACGATGTGCAGGTAGGCGAGCACCGGGTACTGGGCATACCGCCGATCGAACTCACCCTCCGCAGGCAGGAGCCCGTTGCGCAGGTTGTCGACGTCGTTGGCCACGCGGATCACGAAGAACACCATGACCACGAAGATCAGGAAGAGCGCTGCCGCCCACGCCAGGCCCCGCAGGGGGCGGTGAGTGGGCGCGGATGTCGTCACACCCAGACCCTACGCAGCAGTCGTCGCGGCAGGGTCGAGATCGTCGGGTGCCAT
>JBPEXB010000057.1:0-1902 GCA_052032125.1 Acidimicrobiia bacterium | reverse complement strand
CCGGTGAGCCCCTCATCGGGGACGTGCGGGACTCGGCGTTCTGCGACGCGGCCGTGGCGACCACGCTCGAGCGGCACGGCCGGCTGGACCATCTCGTGAACGCAGCGGGCGTCATCGCTCGGCACGACGCACTCGCCACCGACGACGAGACCTGGAAGCGGGTCATGGCCGTCAACGTCGACGGCACCTTCTTCATGTGTCGGGCCGCCATTCGCTCGATGGTGGAGTCGGGTACCGGGGCGATCGTCAACTTCGGGTCCATCTGGGGCAGCGTCGGCTCGACGGGCGCCGTTGCCTACGCGGCTTCGAAGGGGGCGGTCAACAACATGACGAAGGCGCTGGCGCTCGACCACGTGGGGGCCGGCATTCGCATCAACGCGGTCTGCCCGGGCGAGGTCGACACCCCGATGCTGCGGTCCGAACGCGCCGAGCCGGTGACCGAAGCGTTGATGGCACGGGTGGCAGCCGAGGTGCCGGCCGGACGCCTGGCCGACCCGGACGAGGTCGCCAGGGTCGTCCTCTTCCTTCTCTCCGACCACGCCTCTTACATGACGGGTTCGCTCGTCACCGTGGACGCCGGCTACACCGCCCGCTGATGGAGCGACGGCCGCTCGGGAGCTCCGGCCTGCAGATCGCACCGCTCGGCCTCGGCACCGACAACTTCGGCAACCCGACCTCCGAAGCCGAATCGGCGCGCATCCTGGCGGCGGCCATCGATGCCGGCATCGACCTCGTCGACACCGCCAACGTGTACGCAGGGGGCGAGTGCGAACGCATCATCGGGAGAGCCCTGGCGGCGAGCGGCCGCCGGGACGACGTGGTGCTCGCCACCAAGGCGTTCTATCCGACCGGTCCCGGTCCCGAGGATCGCGGACTGAGCAGGGCGGCCCTGCTGAAGGCCTGCGACGCCTCGCTGGCTCGGCTGGGCGTGGACCACATCGATCTCTACCAATTGCACCGCCCCGACTTCGACGTGCCGATCGAGGAGACCCTGGGGGCGCTCGCCGAGCTGCGCGATGCCGGCAAGATCCGCTTCGCCGGCAGTTCGACTGCCCCGGCCTGGAAGATCCGCGAGGCGATGGACGCCGCCGCCCACGACGGAGCCATGACCTTCATCTCCGAACAGGCGCCGTACAACCTGCTCGACCGGCGCATGGAACAGGAGGTGGTGCCGCTCGCCGCCGAGCGGGGCCTGGGGCTGCTCTGCTGGTCGCCGATGGCGATGGGCATGCTCGCCGGCCGCTACACCGTCGAGGACCTGCGGCCCCAGGGCTCGAGGGCGGCGGAGCGGGGAGGCATCTACGCCGAGCGGGTGACCCGCGAGGCCGTCGAGACCGGGGTGGCGTTCACCGAGCTGGCGGCCGCCACCGACTGGACGCCGGCACAGCTCGCCGTGCTGTGGGTCATGGAACAACCCGGCGTGACCGCACCGCTGATCGGGCCCAAGTCGGTCGAGCAGCTGGACCACCTCACCCCGTTGCTCGGCCGCAGCCTGCCCGACGATCTCCGAGCGGCATGCGATGCGCTCGTGGCACCCGGGACGTGGGTCGCCAACTTCCACAACAGCGCCGGATGGCCCTCCTGAAGAGCCTCGGCCACGGAGGGTGATGGCCCTAAAGTCGCGGCTGCAGCACCCGATCCTCTGATTGAGGAGTTGGTATGAGTCTTGGCGACATTCCCGACGGCGTGCTGTCGGCCATCGTCGCAGCCGCAGCAGGCGGCTACATCGGGGGGCTGGTCGTCGGCATTCGCGCCAACCTGACCATCTCGACGCTCGTCGGCGTGATCACGGGGCTCTCGCTGGCCACCATCCTCCAGTTGCTCAACGTCGAGCCGATCTTCGGCGTCGAGGGCTATTCGCTGGTCTACGCCTTCGTCGCCGGCGCCGCCACGTCCTGGATC
>JBPEXB010000569.1:0-1519 GCA_052032125.1 Acidimicrobiia bacterium | reverse complement strand
TCTGGACGGCCCTCAGCGTGTCGCTGCTCGACGACGAGGATGGCACCCCGATCGGCTGCATCGCCCACGTGCTCGACGTGACCGAACGCCACCAGGCGCGGGTGGCGCTCGAGACGTCCCGACGGGAGCTGGCGGCGCTCAACGACATCACCCGGGCTGGGCTGGAGGCCAAGGACATGGCCGAGGCCGCCCTGCGGGTGGCCGCCGTCATCGGTGAGGTCATGGGGTTCCCGAGCGTCGCCATCTGCATCGAGGACGTCGAGCACGACGGCATGCGGACCGTCGCCTCCCGCTTCGACGACCACGACCACGTCACCGGGAGGGCGCTGTGCGCGGCCGCGGCGCTGAGCCGCCAGCCGGTCACCACCAAGGACGACTCGATCACCACCCCCCGCACCACGATCGCCATCCCGATCCAGATCGACGAGGAGCTCTACGGAGCCGTCACCCTGTCCGACCACACCGCCCGCCAGATCGACGACGCCCAGATCACCAAGGCAACCGGCTTCGCCGACCACATCGCCTCGTTCCTGCGAAGGATGCGGGCCGAGGAGGCGCTGGCGGCGCTGATCCGCTCCAAGGACCAGTTCATCGCCTCGGTGTCCCACGAGGTCCGGACCCCGCTCACCGCCGTGGTCGGCCTGGCCGCCGAGTTGCGTGACCACCACGACGAGCTGAGCACCGACGAGCTGGCCGAGATCATGGACATCGTGGCCGAGCAGAGCACCGAGGTGGCCGACATCGTCGAGGACCTGCTGGTGGCGGCCCGCACCGACCTCGACGCCCTCAACCTCAAGCTGGAGCGCTTCGAGGCGCACGACCAGGTGCTGCGGGTGATCCGGGAGCTGGACCGCTTCGTGGCCGGGCGCCCGGTCCTGGCCACCCCGATGGGCACCGCCGACGCCTTCGCCGACCGGGGCCGGTTCCGCCAGATCATCCGCAACCTGATCACCAACGCCTTCCGCTACGGCGGCCCCGAGGTGGAGATCGTGATCGACGAGAGCGACGACGGCATGGCGGTGGTGTCGGTGTCCGACAACGGCGCCGGGGTCCCGACGGGGGAGTGGGAGAAGATCTTCGAGCCCTACCAGCGTTCCCACAACGCCGTCACCCAGCCGGGCTCGGTCGGCATCGGGCTCACGGTGTCACGCAAGCTGGCCCGCATGATGGGCGGCGACCTCACCTATCGATACGCGCAGGGCCGCTCGACCTTCGAGTTGCGCCTGCCGCGGCTGCCTCAGCCGGAGTCGGTCGAGTCGACCGAGGTGGTGCGGGCCTCGGCCTGACCGGGGATCACCAATCGGGCCGACCGGTCGCCGAAGAAGTAGTCGCCGGTCCACGACACCAGCGCCGCCAGGCGGTTGCGGAACCCGACCAGCTTGGCCAGGTGGATGGTCAGCCACATGATCCAGGCGATGAACCCGGTGAACGGCAGGCGGTTGAACAGGTGCACCACGGCGGCATTGCGGCCGATGACGGCCATGTTGCCGAGGTCGGTGTACTCGAACGGCTCGGTCGG
>JBPEXB010000568.1:0-7130 GCA_052032125.1 Acidimicrobiia bacterium | reverse complement strand
GGGCGGCCGGCACGCCCTTGTCGGTGACATCGCCCACCACGATGCCCAGCAGGCCGTCCTCGAGCTCCACGAAGTCGTAGAAGTCCCCGCCGACCTCGCGAGCCGGTTGGTAGTAGGCCTCCACGGTCCAGCCGGGGCGGTTCGGGAGGCGCCTCGGCAGGAAGTGCTGCTGGATGAGCTGTGCGACTCGCAACTCCGCAGCCACCCGCTCCCGGGCACGCGCCTCGCGCTCCCGCTCGTCGAGGAGTTGCGCCACTCGCAATGCAGGGGCAGCGCCGCCTGCCACGCTGGCGAGCAGGCTGCGGTCGTCGGCGTTGTAGGGCTGGTCGCTACGTCGGGACCCGAGTTGGAGCACCGAGATGAGCTCGCCGTGGCTCACCATCGGAACCAGCAGCACGACCCCTGCCTCGCGCATGGCCGTGACCGCCGGAGAGTCGAGCTCCAGCTCATCGACGTCCACCGGTCGGCCGAGAGCGAGGAGCAACGGCAGGAGCGGATCATCGGGCGAGATGTCGACCACGGCCTCGACGACCGACGGCGCGTCGAGCCGCTCGTCGCCCCGCCGCCAGCGTCGCCACCTTCTCATTGGACACCTCGACGCGTCCACACGCCCACCCGACTCGGCGCCAACGTGCGGTCGATGACGGCCGTCACGTCGCCGACCAGTGAGGGCAGGTCTCGAGGCTCCCGCAGCCGATCCTGGAACTCTGCGACGACGCGTCCCCTGTCGAAGCGCGTCCGTGCGAATCTCCTGTCGACGCCTGCCTGCACTCGTCTCCGAAGTGGGTTGAACACGGCTGCTGCTGCGAGCGTGGCCAGCGAGATCAGGAGCACACCCGATGCCGAGCCTGTGGTGGTCGAATCGAGCACCAGCGCCTGTGGAACAGCGACCAACGCAAAGAACAACCCGACGAGCGCGAGGGTGACGACTGCGTATGCGACCGTACGGCTGATGATCCGATCGACCTCGTAGAGGCGGTATCTCGTGACCGCCAGCCCGATGGCGACTGGCAATGACGCGATCGTCGTCCAGATCAGGCCGTTGCCGATGAGCAGTGAGGCGGCTGAGTCGGGCCCATGCTGGCCACCGAGCACCAACTCGTTGGTCCCGATCACTGCAGCTGCGATCGCCAGCACGGCACCGGCCTGCCCCAGCCACTTGAGCTGCAGGCGTTCATCCCCCGTTGCGCGCCGCCATCGCCCGACCAGTGACCCGGCGGCGACGAGGACGAAGAGCGTGCCGAGGAACGAGATGCTCTGAAGCCGATCGTACGGCCACCGCTCTCCGGGCAGTCCGATGGGGTTGGTGGCGGTGTAGTCGGCGAGCGAAGGCTCGTATTCCCAAGGAGCCACCGCACCCACAGCCGTGACCGAGATGGCGAACACGACGACGAATGCGGTGAACGGTCGCCACCCATGAGAGGGCACGCGTCCGGTGGGGAACAGCAACAGCATCAGCGCGAACAGCGCCCAGAGGGGCATCTCCTGGACGGCGGCCGGCCAGAACAGCCAGTCACGGCCCGGGAGCTCGTAGAGGGCGTACACCTCGGCCAGGATGATGACGGCCCCGCCGGCACCCAAGAAGGTGGCGATCCACCCGATGGGCTGCTTGGAGTCCTTGCGCAGGATCGCCAACCCGACCGCCGCGAATGCGGACACCGGTATGAAGAAGAACAGCCACGCCGTCGCCTCGTACGGGGGCAGCTCGTTGGCATTGGCGGCCGAGTACAGCAGCAGCATCACTGCGCCGACGGTCATGATCGCCGTGAGCAGCAGCGCTGTGACCGAGACCCACCTACCGGTCCGTCGAACCGCGATCCTCATGATTCGTCCCCCGGCGTCCACACACCGACCTGACGCGGCGCCACCGTCCTGGTCACGACGTCGGACAGATCGTCCACGAGGGAGGGGAGATGCCGCAGCTCGGCCAGACGATCCCGGAAGTCGGAAACCACCTGCTCGGCGTCATATCGAGAGCGGTCGAAGCGCCGATCGACTGCCTGCTGCACCCGTCGTCGAAGCGGGTTGAAGGCGGCGGCCACGACGAGCGTGGCCACCACCACGATCATCACGAAGTTGTTGTCGAGATCCTGGCCCCAGACGAACAAGAAACTCTGCGGGATGATGATGATCGCAAGGAACAACCCGGCCGTCAGGGCCGTCACGAGGCCGTAGACCACTGTCCGGTTGATGATGCGGTCGATGTCGTACAGCCGGAACTTGAAGATCGAGAAGAGCACCACGACCGGCAGCACCCCGAAGTTGGTGATCTGCTGCACCGTTCCCTCAAAGGGTCCGATCGCCGCGATCAGGTTGACCACGAGGCCGATCGCCACCGCATACGCGACCCACTTGAGCTGCTGGCGCTCGTCGCCGCGTGCCGTCACGAAGCGCCACAGGAGCCCGGCGAAGGCGACGTTCAGCACGCCGAACCAGGCGATGATGCCGATGTCGAACAGTCCAAATGACAGATCGCTCGACACGCGGAACGGCAGCGGATTCGGATAGTCGTGTCCCCCGAACGGTTGCAGCCACATGCTGATGATCAACAGCGCCGCCGGGACGTACGTGGCTCTCGTCACCCAGCGCCACCGGGGCGACGGCAGGCGGCCGGTCGGGAACACGAGGATGAGACGTGGCACCAGCAGGACGCCTCCGATGACCCACGACGGCGCCACGAGGAACATGACGACCTCACCGAAGGGCAAGGACCCGGGCTCGATCAAGAGGGCGCGGACCGCGTAGGTCTCACCGAACCCGCTTCCCACCATCATCACGGCGATCAGCAGCACGAGGTACACGCCGAATCGGTTGCCGCTGGCGATCACGATGACGACGCCGAGCACGGCGATCCCGAGGAGCGCGAGCGCGAACAAGAAGCCGCCCTCGGTGTCGTACGGCTTGCACGTGACCGCCAGCCGTCCGGCGAGGTCAGATGGCACCACAGGATCACCGAGCGTCGGGCACGGATCGACACCCCGATCGGCAAGCTCGTAGAACGCGGCGACGTCCGTGGCGAGATGATCGAATTCGGCAAGCGGCTCTCCACCGAGGCCCCGCTCGAGGAAGCCGGATGCGATGCCTGAGACGGCAATGACCCCGACGAGGATCCAGAGCGCGCGATGGGATGGGATCCAGCCGGTGCGCTCGTCCGCTGTCGTCATCTCCCGCTCCCTCCCCAAGAGGCTACGGGCGGAGAAGGGTCGGCGTGGTCAGGAGTCGCCGCATGGAGCTTCCGGTTGCCGAGCCAGCGGGCTCCGTCGTAGATCCGCCACGGCAGCGAGCTGGCAGCGAGGAGCACGACGCCCATCCATGCCGTCCATCCGAGTCCCATGAGATGGTCGGCGGTGGCCCATGACCACGGTCCGGCCAGCGGATTCACGGCCGAGCCGATGACGAAGGGATAGGTGACGGCACCGAGAGCCAGCCCCGCAGCGACGACCGCGGCGAGACCGATGACGACCCGCCATCGGGGTGTCCGGAGGCTGCCCGTGGGGATGAGAAGCAGCAGCGTCGGGACGACGACGACCAACAGGATGATGGGCAGGACGGCAGCGATCAGGCCGGCCGGCACCACGCCCCACCAACCGTCGACCCAGGCTCGTGCGGCGTACGCGTGAGCCAGGGCCCCGGCGGCATCGACCGCCACCGCGATGGGGAGCAGCGAAGCAGCTCGATTGCCGAAGCGGCGGGCCGCGCCGGCGCCGGCCGCGGCGATGACGGACATGCCGATGACGTAGCCCCACCCCCCGTGTCCGTCGACGGGTTCACACTCGGCAGCGGCCCGACCGGCCAGGTCCGCCGGTATGACGGCCGGTCCGGTGGCCGGGCATACGTCCACGCCGCGTCGCTCGATCTCCTCGACGGCGGTGAGGTCGAGTTCGACCCCGCCCGTGTCGACGGTCGCCTCGTAGGCCGGGATGAGCACACCCTCCAATCCCGACTCGAGCACCACGACTCCGATGGTGAGCAGCGGGACCAGGGCGACCAGTGTCCAGATGCGCTTGCCGGTCATGGCGTCACCTCGATGGTGGGACTTGGCCAGATCCGGCTCGGGACGAAGACATCGCTGTCCGACGCCGAATGGGAAGCGGCGGCGAGCGCCACGATCACCAGTGCGACAGCGAGAGCGAGGATTCGGAAGCGAGTGACATGTGCCATGGACTCACCCTTGCCCTGGCCCGTGACGCAACCGTTACGAATCTGGCCGGCCAGCCGTAACGGTGGTGTGGCAGGGTGTTACGAGGCACTCAGATGGACACACTCGTAACGCCCCGGCAGATCGACCTCCGGTTGCTCGGCTCGCCCGAGGTGCGCGTGGATGGCGAACCGCTGGACGTCGACACCCGTAAGGCCGTGGCATTGCTGGCCTACCTCGTGGCCGAGCAACCGCTGCTCACGCGCCAGGCGGCTCTGGGTCTCCTGTGGCCGGAGTCCTCCGAGCAGCGAGCCCGCGGCGCCCTCCGGAGAACGCTCTCGGCGCTCCGGCGAGGGCTCGGTGGTGGGCTGGTCACGGACCGAGAGACCATCTCCCTCGATCCCGACCTGACCGTGCGGTTCGATGAAGCGGAGCTGGAGCGCATCGAGCAGGAGCATGCACACGATGACCCCTGCGGCGAGTGCCGGCCGGCACTCGGCGCGGCAGTGCGGCTCTTCCGGGGTGAGTTCATGGAGGGTTTTGCGCTGCGCGGCTGTCCGGATTTCGAGATGTGGCAGCTCGAGCGAGGCGAGCACCTCCGTCGACGCCTTGGTG
The DNA here is from genome assembly GCA_052032125.1 of Acidimicrobiia bacterium. GTDB lineage: Bacteria > Actinomycetota > Acidimicrobiia > Spongiisociales > Spongiisociaceae > JBPEXB01. Next base: position 2,377 of record JBPEXB010000568.1, on the reverse strand, counting down.
CGGTCCTGGGCCGCCTCGCCGCCGCTCACGCCGCCGAGGGTGATCACGACGCTGCATCGACGGTGGCCGAGCGGCTCGTCGACCTCGACCGCCTCGATGAATCGGCCTGGACCCTGCTGATGCGACTGCAGGCCTGGCAGGGAGAGCGCACCAGGGCGATCGAGTCCTACCGGCGCTGCGTCGAGGTGCTGGACCGTGAGCTGGGGGTGGCACCGCTCGAAACGACGACGGAGCTGATGGAGTCGATCGTCGATGGGAACCTTCCGGCCCCGCACCACCACCCCATCTCGCACCGGATTCCGACGCCGACAGATGCGACGGACGCCCTTCGTGAGCAGATCCTCGACGCGGTTGCGGTCGCCGGTGCGTGGGCGACGCTCAGGGTCGTGCGAGAGGTCTCGGGTCGCAGCGAAGACGCCATCGTCGCCGCCGTCGACGTGCTGCGCAGCGAGGGCGAGCTCGTCGAGTCGCCCGACGGCGTGTTCGAGTTCGCCGATGGCGCTCGCGCAGAGGCCGTCTATCGATCCATGCGCCTGGCGCGACGGCGAGCGCTCCATGCACGAGCCGCGTCGGTGCTGCCAGGTGGCGCGCAGGCGGAGATCGCTCGCCATCTGGAGCTGGCGGGCCTTCTGGAGGACGCAGCGAACGCCTGGCTCACTGCGGCGAGGACCGCCACCGCCGAACAGCGGCACGCCGACGCGCTGCGGCACCTGGAGGCCGCCCTCGGGACCGGGGTGGGCGACGTGGCATCTGTCCATGAGATGGTCGGAGACCTGCACCGGCTGGGAGGTCGGTATGGCGAAGCGGTTGCGGCGTATCAGCGGAGCGCCTCTCACGGGTCGAGTGCTTCGATCGAGGCGAAGCTCGGCTCGGTCTACGGGCGAGCCGGCAGGTGGCAACTGGCGGAGCATCACCTTCTGGCAGCGGCCGCCGAGGCCTCAGGAGACGCAGCTGCGCCGATCCTCGTGGATCTCGGCGTCGTGCTGGCCCGCCGCGGTCGGATCGAAGAGGCCATGGCCCGGCGCGCAGAGGCACTTCGTCTGGCGCCCGCCGATCGCCGGGTGCTCGCCCACGCCGCGTTCCTGGCCGGGATGGTGGACCTGGAACGCGGGCAGACTGCCTCGGCGGAGGCGAGTCTGCGCCAAGCGGCGGCCGTGGCGGAGCAATTGGAGGACCAGCACCTGATCGTTGCGGCGATGAGCAACCTGGGGCGTGTCCTGGAGGGCGACGATCGCCATGAGGAAGCGATCGAGGCGACGAGGAGGGCCGTTGCTGCTGCTCGCGTGGTCGGTGATCGGCACGCCGAGGCGGCTGCGTTGACGGGGCTGGGCGATCAGCTTCGCGCCGCCGGCCGGGGCGACGAGGCCGCCGAAGCGGTGCTCGCGGCAGTGGCATTGTTGGCCCACATCGGTCTCGACAGCGACCGTCTGGACCCGGAGATCTGGGCGCTCACGGGCTGGTGAGGCCCCCACCTCAGCTGGCCCGCCGTTCAGCCTCGGGTCAGCAAGAACTGGGCGGCCATGAGGTCGAGGTGGCCGCCGCCGCCGTTCTTGAAGAAGGTGATCTGATCGTCCGCCGTGCGGCCTTTCACCTCGCCGCTCGCCAGCTCGTAGTGGTCGCCGAGCACGTCGTCCTCGGTGATCACCCCGGTGTCCAGGGGGATCTTCAGCTCCCCGATGTGCTCGAGGGTCGTGTCCCGCGAGTCCACGAAGATGCGAGCCCGTTGCAGGGTGACGTCATCGACTTCCCGCATGTCCGGCTTGTAGGCGCCGACCGCATCCACGTGGGTACCGGGCTGCAGCCACTCGCCGTGGACGAGCGGGTCCACCGCCATGGTGGCGATCGAGACGACGTCGGCGGCCTCGACCGCCGTTCGCAGATCGTGCGCGACCTCGACGGTGACGCCGGCATCGAGGTCGATCGTGTCGGCGAGGAGCCGGGCCCGCTTGGGTGACCGATTCCAGATGGTGACCCGCTCGAGCGATGGTCGCACCGCCCGATGGGCCTTGATGAGGTGCGGCGCCATCGAACCTGCCCCGACCATCACGAGGTGCTCGGCATCGGCGCGGGCCAGGCGCATCGCTGCCAGACCCGAGTCGCACGCCGTCTTGAACCAGGTCAGCGCGTTGCTGGCGATGACCGCCTGCTCGACGCCCGAGGTCGGGTCGAAGAGCACGTAGACCGTGTGCACCGTCGGCAGCGCGATGTTGCCCGGGAAGACCGTGGCCAGCTTGATGCCCAGGCCTGAGCCGGGCATCAGACCGGTCCTCGCCAGGAGCCCGTTGCCGTCGTCGTCCTGTGTCCAGGTCTCGGCGACGCGGGCCGGCGGCAGCCGGTGCCGGGCGTCCATGAACTCGATCAGCGGGGCGTAGTCGTA
>JBPEXB010000567.1:0-17743 GCA_052032125.1 Acidimicrobiia bacterium | reverse complement strand
ACTCCTGCATGGCCTCTACGAGGCCATACAGGTCGGCGTGTTGCTGCACTTCTTGGCTTTGAGGCCGGAGCCGCAGGGGCAGGGGGCGTTGCGGCCGACCTTCTGGGAGGTGGCCTGCTGGACCTTCTTCGGGCCGCTCGTGACCACGGCCCGGGGAGCCGGCTGGCGTTGGGCTTCGGCGACCTCGACCCGGAAGAGATAGCGGACCGCGTCCCGCTTCACGGACGTGACGAGGTCGCTGAACATGTCGTACGCCTCGCGCTGGTACTCGCTCAGCGGGTCGCGCTGGCCGATGGCCCGCAGACCGATGCCGGCTCGCAGGTAGTCCATCTCGGCGAGGTGCTCGCGCCACTTGTTGTCGATGATCGACAGGACCACGCGGCGCTCGACCTGACGCATCACTTCGGGCGTCAGCTCCTTCTCCCGCCGCTCGAAGGCTTCGAGTGCCTCTTCGACGGCAGCCCGGGCGACCACGTCGGCGGACATGCCCGTTCGTCCGCCGAACGAGTCCGCGTCGATCTCACTCGGATAGATCACCTGGAGCTCGCGCTGCAGATCCTCCCAGTCCCAATCGACGGGCGCGAGATGCTCGTGGAAGACCGAATGCACGACTTCCTCGACCGCCTCCTCGATCCACTCGGTGGCCAGCGAGCGACTCTCGTCGTTGCGGAGAATGCCGTTGCGCCACGAGTAGATGACGTCGCGCTGGGCGGTCATCACCTCGTCGTACTTCAGGACGTTCTTGCGGATCTCGAAGTTCTGCGACTCGACCTGGGACTGCGAGCGCTCGATCGACTTCGAGACCATCTTGGCCTCGATGGGCACGTCGTCCGGGATCTTGAGCCGGTCCATGATCGAGGCGACCCGATCGCTGGCGAACCGGCGCATGAGGTCGTCTTGCAGCGACAGGTAGAACCGTGACTCGCCAGGGTCTCCCTGGCGGCCGGAGCGCCCGCGCAACTGGTTGTCGATGCGACGGCTGTCGTGGCGTTCGGTGCCCAGCACGTAGAGGCCGCCGGCGTCGAGCACCTGCTGCTTGGCGTCGGCGATGTCGTCGGTGAACTCGGCGACCAGTTTCTCGAATTCGGCCGTGTACTCGGAGGTGCCCGGCTCGAGTTCCGGCTTGCGCTTCATGGCGGCCAGCGCCAGGCCCTCGGGGTTGCCGCCCAACTGGATGTCGACGCCGCGCCCGGCCATGTTGGTGGCCACGGTGACGGCACCCGGCCGTCCCGCCTGGGCGACGATGTCCGCCTCCCGCTCGTGGTGCTTGGCGTTGAGGATCTCGTGCTTGATGCCGCGGCGGCTGAGCGCCCGCCCGACTCGCTCTGACTTCTCGATCGAGATGGTGCCGACGAGCACCGGCTGGCCGGCCTCGTTGCGGTAGGCGATGTCCTCGACGAGGGCGTCGTACTTGGCGTCTTCGGTCTTGTAGACGACGTCGGGCTGGTCCATGCGAGCGATGGGCCGGTTGGTCGGCACCTCGAGGACTTCGAGGCCGTAGATCTGGGAGAACTCCGACGCCTCGGTGAGGGCGGTGCCGGTCATTCCGGCGAGCTTCTCGTACTTGCGGAAGTAATTCTGGAGGGTGATGGTGGCGAGGGTCTGATTCTCCTCCTTGATGTGCACCCCCTCCTTGGCCTCGATCGCCTGGTGGAGGCCTTCGGAGTAGCGGCGCCCGTCGAGGACCCGGCCGGTGAACTCGTCGACGATCTTCACCTCGCCGTCGGCGAGCAGGTACTCGACGTCCCGGTGATAGAGGGTCTTGGCCCGCAGGGCCTGCTCGAGGTGGTGGACGAAATCCACGGCTGCGTGGTCGTACATGTTCTCGATGCCGAGGATCTGCTCGACCCGGGCGACGCCCTCCTCGGTCGTCAGCACCTGGCGCTTGCCCTCGTCGACCTCGTAGTGCTCGTCTTCCTTCAGCGTCTCGACGATCCGGGCGAAGTCGCGATACCACTTGGCCGTGTCCCCCACCCGTCCCGAGATGATGAGCGGGGTCCTCGCCTCGTCGATGAGGATCGAATCGACCTCGTCCACGATGGCGTAGTAGTGATCGCGTTGGGACAGCTGATCGACCGACATGGCCATGTTGTCGCGCAGGTAGTCGAAGCCGAACTCGTTGTTGGTCCCGTGCGTGATGTCGGCGTCGTACGCCGGCCGGCGCTGGGTGGGGTCGTCGCCCGACTGGATGAGGCCGACCGTCAGCCCGAGGAAGCGGTGGATGCCGCCCATCCATTCGGCGTCACGCGAGGCGAGGTAGTCGTTCACGGTGACGATGTGGACGCCGCGGCCCGAGAGGGCGTTGAGATAGACCGGCATCGTCGAGACGAGGGTCTTGCCCTCACCGGTGCGCATCTCGGCGATCATGCCGCGGTGCAAGGCGCCGGCACCGACCACCTGCACGTCGTAGTGCCGCTGGCCCAGCACACGCTTGGCAGCTTCACGCACGACGGCGTAGGCCTCGGGCTCGAGGTCGTCGAGCGTCTCGCCTCTCTCGAGGCGCGAGCGGAACTCGACGGTCTTGGCCTTCAGCTCGTCGTCGGAGAGCGGCTCGAAGGTCGGCTCGAGATCGTTGACCCGGCTCGTCAGCGCCTCGAGCACTTTGAGGTTCTTGCCTTCGCCGGCGCGAAGGGCTCGGGAGAAGAGCGACATGGGAGGCCTATGTTATCGGTGATCAGCCGTTGTCAGGCATCCGTCCCGACGAGCACTTCGAGCACCGAGGCGGGGTCGAAACCGACCGCGTCGGCCATGACTTCCTCGACCACCGTCTCCCGGTGGAGGGCGATGGGCTCGGGCATCGGCAGCAGCTCGCCGGAGGCGTCCGCCACCAGCATGGCCTCCGGCACCTGGTCCTCGCCCTTGTGGGTGACCAGCGCCACCCGGCCGTCCTCGAGCCGCAACATCGAGCCGGGTGGGAAGACCCCCACCAGCTCTGACAGCGTCCGGACGAGATCCGGGTCGAAATGCCCGCCGGCGCCGTTGTGGAGCACATTCATCGCCAGATGCGGCGACTCGGCCCTGCGGTACGAGCGCCGGGTGGTCAGCGCGTCATAGACGTCGACGGCGGTGACGATGCGGGAGAACAGGTGCTGGGGATGGTTGCGACCCCCCGGGTAGCCGGCTCCGTCGAAACGGGCGTGGTGCTCGAGGGCCACCACGGCGGCAACCTCTTGTCCGGGGTCGGCGGCCGCCAGGATGGCGGCGGCGCCCTCCTGAGGATGGAGCTTGATCTCGGCCCACTGCTCGGGGTCCAGCCGACCGGGGTACTGGAGGATGGCGGCGTCGACGCGGATCTTGCCGATGTCGTGCAGCAGCGCCCCCAGCGCCATCGTGCCCAGCGACGTCTCGTCGAGGCCGATCGCCCTCCCGAGGGTGATCGACAGGATGCACACGTTGACCGAGTGGTAGAAGGTGTACTCGTCGTGGCTCTTCATCGTGGAGAGCAGCATCGAGGCGCCGGGCTGGGCGAGCGTCTGTTCGAGGAGACCCTCGACCACCATGCTCGCCCCGCTCAGGTCGAACTCGTGGCCGACGTCGACCGCCATCCCGATGCCGCGCAACACGTCGAGCGAGCGGGCGTAGCTGGTGCGGAGGCCCGACATCTGGCCGGACGACTGCAGCTCGGAGAGCGTGAACGGCGAGGTGTTGAGCCGGATGGTGCCCTCGGCGGGGAGGTCACCTGCCCGCCCGGCCACGAGCGCCGCCAGGTCGGCCACGTCCCCGGCCGAGATGTGACCGGACAGCGACAGCGAGTCGATGCCCGCCGCCTGCAGCTGGCGGATGAAGCCGTGGAATTCGAGGCTGGTGTGGGCGAGCAGCCGGCGGTCCAGGTACAGCGAATCGCCGACGACGGTCATCACCACGTCGCCCCGGGCGCCCACCAGCTGGTCGGCGGTCTTGGTCGCCTGCGACACGGCCTCCTCCACCGCCGGATGCTCGGGCGGATAGAGGCCGAACTGGGTGACGGCGCCCCGCAGGGAGGTCAGCAGGTCCTTGATCGGGCCTTCGCTCATCGGCTCCCCTTGCGGTCGATGGCGGCCCGGGCGGCATCCCGCACGAGCCGGGCGGTGGCGGTCACCGCAAATCTCTTGTTGGCCAGGCGAATGAGCAGGTCGTGCGCCTCCGGCGACGGGTCGCGACCGATGAGCTCGATCGTCTTGCGGCGCTGCTCGGGCGTCAGGCTGGGCGCCTCCAGCGCCTCGACCAACCGCTGCTCGGCGTCGGCGCCGCCCAGTCCGCCCAGCGAGGCGAGGGCGGCGGTGCGGACGGCGTCGTCGTCATCGCTGAGGGCCGCTCCGACCACGTCGATGGCCCGCTCTCCCTCCAGCACGCCGAGGCCGCGAATCGCCTCGATCCGCACGCGATGGTCCTCGTGATCGACGATCTTCCTCAGCCCCTCGGCCGCCTCGATGCGACCCGACTTGCGGAGGGCGACCGCCAGGTTGCGCACCAGGAACCACCGGGGATCGGACAGCCGGGCCGATACCACCGCCGGGTCGTCGGCGGCGACGAAGGCGACCATCTGGGTGAGCATGCGACGCTCGGCCGCCTCTTCGGCGTCCGCCAACCGGTCGACGAGCGGGTCGCCCAGCCGGCTCCCGATGACCGAGAGCACCCGAATGACCGGTGTCGGGTCTTCGAGCGCCGCCTGATACCGGACCAGCTGATCGACCAGGCTGCTGCGCAGGAGCGACTCGAGCGCCGCCTCCACCGCCGGGCGGCGATCGTCGGGGAACGTCGGGTTGTCCAGTACGGCCCGCAGCCACAGCTCGGCGCGCCGGAACTCGCCCCGTCGCACGGCCGACACCACCTTGCCCGACCAGATGCGCATGAGCCGCCCGAAGCGCTCGTCCCTGCTCTCGACGGTCAGCAGGTTCCTGAACACGTCGAGCACCGTGAAGAAGTAGAACTTCTGATCCGGGATCTCGACCTCGATCGGCGTCGCGGCGTCGGACGAGTCGACCAGGTCTCCGAAGCGCTCCGTCACCCGCGAGGCGATCATCTCGCGAGCCGACGTGACCGCCTCCGGGGCCTGCTCGAGTAGCGCCAGCAGCTCACCGGACCGGGCATCGGCCTCCGGGTCGGTGACGATGTTGGCGTAGTCCATCAGCAAGGACATCGCCTGGGAATCGAGTCGCGAGGAGAGGCGAGCGAGCTCGTGGCCGGCGAACTGGTCGAGGAAGGCACGGTCGGCCGCCTCGGTGAGGTTGGCCAGGAAGATCTCCAGCACCGCGACCTGGTGCAGTTCGGGCAGGTGGAAGTAGGCCTCGACGAACGCCTGGACCACGGCCTCCCGACCGGCCGTGTCGTCGGGCGCCACCCGCCCCAGCACGTCGTGATAGCGGGCGTGGATGAGCTTGGCGCCCGCCGCGGGGTCGCCCTCTCCCAGCCCTTCGAGCTCGGCGGCGAAGGCGGCCGGGTCGTGGCCGTCGGTCATCACCGCCCTCACCTCGTCGTCCCGGTCGAGCTGGTCGACCTCACCCATGTCGCCGAGGTCGGAGCGCTCGACGACGGAGAACAACGTCACGCCGTCGCGGGCGAGGGCGGCTGCCACTCCCCCCGCCATGGCGACCGTCTCCGGCTCACGCGAGAGGATGTCGAACAGCCGGATGATGTCGCGCTCCGAGGGCGTCTCGGCGATGCGCATGGACTCGACGTTGTGGACGAAGAGGCGAACCGCCAGGCGCTCGGCGGCCTGGCGCTCGGTCCGGAACTCCTCACCGTCGATCAGGAACGAGCCGGGGCCGACCGAGACCGAGACCATCTCGTTGGAGGCGCACTCGCCGACATCGGCGATCGCCCGCGCGAAGGCAGGCTGGTTCTCAGGATCGGGGTAGAGCCCGTACATCGTCCACGCCACCCCCAGCGCATCGACGATCTCGGACGCGCCGGCACCCGTGGCGGACATCAGTCGATCGAGATCAGGTCTTCCCGGAGCGCGTACATGACCGCCTCACTCCGGGAGTGGAGGCCGAGCTTGTCGAGGATGTTGCGAACGTGGTTCTTCACCGTGTTCTCGGAGATGAACAGCTTCTCGCCGATCTCACGACTCGTCATGCCCTGAGCGACGAGCTGGAGGACCTCCACCTCCCGCCCGGTGAGCGTCGGTCGGCGCCCGGCCACGATGTCTCGATGACGAAGCAACTGGCGCACGTTGGCGAACAACTTGGAGGCCATCAGCGGGGAGATCACCGACCCGCCCCTGACCACCTCGTGGATCGACTCGACCAGCTGCGGCAGGGGTGTGTCCTTGACCACGTAGCCGGAAGCGCCCGACTTGATGGCCGACAACAGGTCTTCCTCGGACTCGCTGGACGTCAGCAGCACCACGCTGGTGCCGGGAGCGGCGTCGCAGATCTTGTCGACCACGTCGAGGCCGGACAGGCCCGGCATCAAGACGTCGAGCACCACGATGTCCGGCTGCAGCTGGCGGGCCTTCGACACGGCCGCCATGGCGTCCTGTGCCTCACCCACGACATCGAAGCCGGCATCGTTCAAGGCGGCGGCGATGCCGGCCTGGAAGAGCGGTGCGTCGTCGACAACGAGTACAGAGGTCATTTCGGTTCGATCAGTCCCAATCGTCCGTCCCGGCGGTTGTAGAGCACGCTGGGAAGGTCGGATTCTGCGTTGTGGAAGAAGAAGAAGGAATGGCCGAGCTGCTCCATGGCCATCGCGGCGTCGTCAGGCGTCATCGGTTTCATCACGAATTGCTTCACGCGAACGATCTCCGGTGAGTCGAGCTCATCCTGATCTTCGGCGGAATGACTAGTGAGGTTTAACGCTTTCTTCCCTCCGCCACGGCGCCGGTCGATCAGGCGGTCGTGCAGCTTGCGGAGGTTGGCGTCGAACCGCTCGGCCGCCGCATCGACGGCCTGCTGCATCGTGTCGCCCGATCCCTCGGCCCGGACGATCACGCCGGCCGCCGGGGCCGTGATCTCGGCGCGATAGCGCCCACCGGCACGGCTGGGCTTGGTCTCCTCTCGCAACTCGACGTCGGCGTCGCCCACCCGGTCGAAGAAACGTGACGAGCGGCCGAGACGCTTCTCGGCGTGCGCGGTGACCCGATCGGAGAGATCGATGTTGCGGCCGTGGACCCTGATTTCCATTGATGTCGCTCCCTTCGGCGGGACGGCTGACCCCTCGGTCGTCCTTGACCAGTGACGGTACACCCCCGGGGCGCACCTGCCGCAGGATCACACCACCCCGGTCATCGTGACGGCATGGGACACCGGCGTCGCGCAGGCACCGGCAGCGGCTGCCAGGGTCGCCCCGGTCGTCACGACGTCGTCGACCAGCACCGCGCCGGGGGCGATGGCGGCGACCTGCCGGAAACGCTGGACGCCCTCCATTCGCCGGCGGCGGACCTGGCTGACGTGGATCACCGGCGCTCGCAGGCCCCTCACCACCGGGGTCCCGGTCAGTCGGGCGACGTGGTCGGCCAGCACGGCGGCGGTGTCGATGCCGAACCGCATCCGGCGGCTCAGGGCACGCGGGACCGGGACGAGGTGGGTCGTCTGCGGCGGCACGAGGGCGGCGAGCACCGGGGCGGCCGCCGCCGCCACGTGCTCGACGGCCTGGTACTTCAGGGCGTGGACGGCACGACGAGCCGCCCCGTCGTGGGCGAAGGCCGAACGGACCAGGATGCCGGCCGGGAGTCGCCGCTCCGCGAATGGCCGCAGAGAGTGAGCACACGATGGACAGATTCTCGGCATCTCCGCCAGATTCCCTGCCCATAGACCACAGAAAACGCATACCATGAGGTCACGGTAGGGAGGCAGTGCGACACGCCTCGTCGCCACGCTCCGTGGCAGAGGCATCGCATGTTCGGCGGAAGGGGCAGGCATGAGCGATCCTCACCAGGCGGATCGACACGACACCGATGCTCGCGAAGAGCCCATGGGCGGCACGGCCACCACGGTCTCGATGAAGCGGGAGCGAGTGCGCCGCAAGCGGCTGTGGCGGCTGGTGGGCGTCCTGTCGCTCATCGCCACCTGGTTCTGGGCACGCTACTTCCAGGGCGAGCCTCCCTTCCCCGGCTTGCCGACCCTCGGCGACGACGCCGCCTTCTGGCTGCCGGGCATCGCCATCGTGGTGCTGCTGGGCCTGGTGCTGATCCTGCCGATGATCACCAACAGCCGCTCCCCCCACGTCACCTTCCGCCCTGAGCAGATCGAGGTGGGCTTCTCCGACGTCGTCGGCCTCGGCCGGGTCGTCGAGGAGGTGGACCACACGTTGCGGGTGATGCTCAACCACGAGAGATTCCGCAAGGAGATGGGGGGACGCCCGCGGCGTGGCGTGCTGTTCGAAGGCCCGCCCGGCACCGGGAAGACCCATCTGGCCAAGGCGCTGGCCAAGGAGGCCGAGGTGCCGTTCCTGTTCGTGTCGGCGACCGCCTTCCAGAGCATGTGGTTCGGGATGACCGCTCGCCGGATCAAGGCGTTCTTCAAGGCGCTGCGCAAGGCCGCCCGCAAGGAGGGCGGCGCCATCGGCTTCATCGAAGAGATCGACGCCATCGGGCTCGAGCGCACCGGGTCCGCGTCGGCGATGAGCCCGACGAACCTCGCCCGGGCCGTGGACCGATCCGTGTCGAGCGACTCGGGCGGCATGGTCAACGAATTGCTGATCCAGATGCAGAGCTTCGACGAGCCCAACGCCATCGAGAAGCTGCTGGGCAAGATCAGCTCCGGGCTGAACCTCTTCCTGCCGGCGCACCGGCAGATCAAGAAGCGTCCCACGCCGTACTCGAACATCCTGGTGATCGGAGCCACCAACCGGGCGGCCTCGCTCGATCCCGCTCTGGTGCGGCCGGGTCGCTTCGACCGGATCCTGCACTTCGGGATGCCGGGCCGGAAGGCACGGCTGGAGCTCATCGACTACTTCCTGGCCTCCAAGAACCACGACCCTGACCTCGACAGCGAGCGGCGCCGTGACGACCTCGCCTCGGCCACGCTCGGCTACAGCCCCGCCTCGATCGAGCGCTTGTTCGACGAGTCGCTGCTCCAGGCGCTGCGAGACGGGCGGGACAGCCTCACGATGGAGGACGTGCGGCGGGCCCGCATGGAGATCGAGATCGGACTGCCGGAGCCGACGGACTACCTGCCCGAGGAGGCCGAGGCCATCGCCACCCACGAGGCGGGGCATGCGACGGTCGCCTACCTGGTCGGCAAGGGGCGCAAGCTCGAGGTCCTCTCGATCATCAAGCGCAAGGAGGCCTTGGGGTTCCTGGCCCACCGGATGGCCGAGGAGCGCCACACCCAGCGCCGCAGCGAGTTGCTGGCGCTGATCCAGATCTCGCTGGGCGGCATGGTGGCCGAGGAGATGTTCTATGGAGAGTCCGGCACCGGTCCGGGCGGCGACCTGGTCAGCGCCACCAACGTGGCGGTCGAGATGGTCGGCTCCCTGGGATTGGGTGGCTCGCTCATCTCGTATCAGGCGCTCGATGCCGGCGTCGTCGGCGGCAACCTCACCGCCAAGGTGCTCTCCGACTCGGCAGGGCGCGAGGCGGTCGACCAGCTGCTCAACGAGAACAAAGCGGTCGTGACCCGTCTGCTGGGCGAGAACCGCCACATCATCGAGGCGTTGCGGGATGCGCTCATCGAGCACAACGAGCTGATCGACGAGCAGATCATCGAGGTCATCGAGGCAGCCGAGGAACAGCACCGGGCAGCCGCCGACACGTTGAAAGTGGTCGACCTGCGGGCTGAGAAACCGACCGTGGTCGACGCCCCGGTGTCCGACGCGGCAGTGTCGGCGGACTGAGCGGGCCTCAGCCCTCGCCCTCGTCGGGGCGAATCACCGCCAGGACCTCGCCGACCAACTGATCGACACCGACCGAGTCGGGGGCTTCGACGTTGAGCCGCAGCAGCGGCTCGGTGTTGCTGGGGCGCAGGTTGAACCAGCGATCGCCCAGGTCGACCGTCAACCCGTCGAGGTGATCGACCGTCCCCTGGTCGAACCGCTCCTCGACCCTCTGCATGGCTGCCTGCGGGTCGTCGACCACGGTGTTGACCTCGCCGGACGCCGCATAGGGCTCGTACGACGCCCGCAACACCGACATCGGCGTGCCCGCCTCGGACAGGACCTGGAGCAGCACCAGCATCGCCAGCATCCCGCTGTCGGCGCGGAAGTTGCGCCGGAAGTAGTAGTGGCCGGAGTGCTCACCGCCGAACACGGCGTCGGTCTCGGCCATGACTTGCTTGATGTAGGAGTGCCCGACCCGGGTGCGCACCGGCACGCCGCCTTGGCGCTCGACCAACTCGGGCACGGCCCGCGAGCAGATCAGGTTGTGGACGATGTGGGCACCCGGCTCGCGGTCGAGGAACCAGTCGGCGATGATCGCGGTGGTCGTGCTGCCGGAGACGGGCTCGCCGGTCTCGTCGAGGAAGAACGCCCGATCGGCGTCGCCGTCGAAGGCCACTCCCAGGTCCACCTGGTGGTCGGCCATGAAGCGGCGCAAGTCCTCGAGGTTGGCGGGATCGAGCGGATCGGCGGGGTGGTTGGGGAACGTGCCGTCCGGTTCGAGATACAACCCCAGCAGCTCGGCAGCGAGGGCGTCGAAGACCCGGCCCAGCAGCTTGCCGGCCATGCCGTTGCCACCGTCGACGGCCACCCGCAGCGGCCCGATCCTGGACAGGTCGACCGCCCCGAGCACGTGGGCCACGTACCCGTCCTCGGCGTCGTGGCGCCGGATCGAGCCTCGGTCAGCGGCCGCCTCGTCACCGACATGGTTCTCGGCGTAGGCCTTGATCTCGCCCAGGCCCGACTCCGCACCGATCGGCGCGGCGCGGCGGTGACACATCTTGATCCCGTTGTACGCCGAGGGGTTGTGGGACGCGGTGATCACCGCCCCCGGCATCTCCGCCACCCCCGAGTGGTAGTAGACGACGTCGGTGGCCACCTCGCCGAGGTCCACGACATCGACCCCCTGTCCGGTCACGCCGCGCATGAACGCCTCCGCCAGAGCCGGGGACGAGGGGCGGCAATCGCGGCCGACGGCCACCTCGGAGGTCCCTACGAAGCGGGCGAACCCAGCCCCGATGGCCTCGGCCGCATCGGCGTCGAGCTGACCGGAGTCGACCCGCCCACGCACGTCGTACGCCTTGAAGATGGCGTCCAGGTCGCCCACGTCAGCGAGGCCCGACTGCCGGGCGACCGCCGCCCACCGGTTCGGGCGCTCCGCGGCGCCGCTCTACACTCCAGGCCCGCATGACCGGACCGTCGTTCGCCATCATCATCCCCATCCACAACGAAGCCGGGTTCCTCGCGCCCGCGCTGCAGAAGCTGACCTCGCAGGTGGATCGCGTCGCCGAGGACTATCGCATCATTCTGGTCGAGAACGGCTCGAGCGACGAGACACTCGCCGAGGCGCTCGACGAGGCCGAACGGGACAGCCGGATCACAGTGCTGCAGCTCCCGAACCCCGACTACGGGCTGGCGATGCGCCGAGGCATGGAATACACCGACGACCGGGATTGGCTGGTCACCTTCGACATCGACTACTTCTCGGGCCCGTTCGTCCGCCAGATGCTGGCGAGCGCCGACCAGGCCGACGTGATCATCGCCTCCAAGCGCGCACCCGGCTCCGACGACCGCCGGCCCTGGATCCGGCGCCTCGGGACCCGGGTGTTCAACTTCATCCTCCGGCGCGCCGTCGGCTCGAAGGTCACCGACACGCACGGCATCAAGGCCTTTCGGAGGTCGGTCACCGAGAAACTGCTGCCCGAGGTGGAGCTGACCCAGGACCTCTTCGACACCGAGTTGGTCGTCCGCGCCGAGCGAGACGGCTACCGGATCGTCGAGGTGCCGATCGTCGTGGAGGAGCTGCGCGAGGCCCGGTCGTCGTACTTCAGCCGGATTCCACGAACGCTGCGGGGGATCCGCCGCCTCCGGCGGACCCTCAAGGACCGCTGAGGTCAGACGCCGAGGCTGGCTTCCTGCTCGGAGGAGCCCTGGGCGGCGTGCAGCGACTTCTTGAACACGACGTCTCGATAGGCCGCGAACTTCGGAAGCACGATGAGCCCGGCGGCCACGATGGCGGCGAGGTTGACCTCGAAGCGGGTCAGTGGCCCCCACAGCGCGTTGGCGACCTCGAGGATGATCACCGTCACGCCCCAGGCAGCGAGGTTCACGACGAAGAACGAGGCCGACTCGCGAGCCGAGCCGACCGATCCGTCGGCGATCTGGAAGCTCCAGCGGCGGTTGAGCACGTAGGACATGGCGGTCGCCAGCGTGAAGGCGGCGGTGACTGCCCAGAAGCGGCCGAGCGGGATCAGGAAGACGTTGAGGAGCACGAAGTAGACGACGGTGTTGAACCCGCCGATGAATCCGACCCGGACGATCTGACCGAAGGTCTCGCGGTTGCGGAACGAGCGCAGATAGGAAGTCAGGTCCGCCTCCGTCTCCTGTTGAGGGTCCAGCTCGTGGCCAAGACGACGATCCCGATCAGGCTCAACCACGCACCACCATTCTCGGCCCACGTGGACGAAAACTGAAGCTCGACGACCTCGTCGGTGGGCACCACGACCATCAGCGACGGCGTCGCCCGCCACGGGCCTTCGGCCCCGGTGGCCGTCCAGTTGGGGAAGTACGACACCTTGACCAGGTGGGGGACGCCGACGGCGGTGGTCCGGAACGAGATGCGGTCGTTCTCGAGGACGATGTCGCTCACCTCGCCGGCCGCCGAGAGAAACACGGTGTCGCCGTCCAGCTCGGGGCCGACCCGCTCCCACTCCTCCGGCCCGTCCTCCACGACCCACTGGTCCAGCAGGCCGATGTCCTCGTACCACGAGAACGCCACGTCGACGAACTCTGGCTCGTCGCCCGGTCGGAACACGCCGGCCAGCGTGTCGAGGAGGCCGCCGGACGGCTCTTCGTAGACCCACGGGCGGTTGAGGGCGATGTCCACGAGCGAGCTCTCGGGGAAGCGATAGATCTTGAACGGCTCCGACTGGGCGACCAGTTCGAATCCGGGGTGGTTGTCCGCCTTGTCCTGGGCCTGCTCGGTGTAGGCGACGTAGTAGCTCACATTGAACAGCTGCATGTGCTGCACACCGCGGGTGAAGTCGAAGTTGTGGTACCGGAGCCCCGGGATCGGGTTGGACGGCTTGTTCGACAGCTCGGCTGCGTTCAGGAAGTGGAACGGAGTGGTGAGCGACGACTCGAAGAACAACCCCTCCATGGACGGGTGGGTGCCGCTCGTCCAGTAGGGGAACAGCATCAACGCCATCGGCGTGCCATACGAGTTCAGCTCGCTGTTGGCCTCCCACTGCACCCGCCCGGGCGGCAGTCCCGAGATCGTCTCCATCACCGCCTCGTACTCGGGCCAGGGCTCCTTCGCCTCATAGCCCGAGTAGTTCCACCGGGCCCACCCGTCGACGTAGGCCTCATCGGTCAGCACCCCGACCGCCGCCGCCGAGATGAAGATCAGGACCCCGGCGGCAGGCAGCACCAGGGCGGTCGGCACCATGCGCGGGATGGCGAAGAGCGCCACGACCAGCAAGCCGCCCAGGATCAGCGCCAGCTCGGCGATGGAGATCTCCGAGAGCACCGAGTCCAGCCCCAGCCAGCTCCAGATGAACCAGTCCGGGATGTTGAGCACGCCCACGTCGTTGGTGCGGTTGTTGGCGCCGAAGGCCATGAACACGGTGGCCGCCACCGCTGCCCCGTGCACCCACCAGCGTGAGATGTGAGACGGGAGTCGCCGGGCGAGCGCCACCGCGAACAGGCCGACGGCGATGCCGGCGAAGAAGTGCACACCGAAGAACCAGTGCGGGAGCACCCGGCCGTTCCAGAGCTTCGACCCCTGCTCCAGCAGGAAGAAGGCCGGGAGCGGGATCAGCGTCAAGGCGATGAAGGGAACCGCCCGGGCGGTGCGGCGAATGGCCGCCGCCATCCCAAGGATCGCCAGCACGATGATCGGCCACAGCTCCGGCGGCGCCAGCTCGTCGAACCCGGCCAGCGGCTGCCAGTTCATGTCCGTCGTCATGTCGAGCCGGGCCAGGAGGGGAAGCGCCCAGACGGCGGCGATGGCGAAGCCCAGCGCCCACGACAGCATCACGAGCAGGGGCGCCGGGTATCGCCGCGGCCGCCGGTGACCCCCGACCGTGTCCTCCGGCTGCCGCTTGGAGCGGAAGGCGAACACGAACAGCGAGGCGAAGACGATCGTGATCGTCGTGATGACGTGCGACAGCGCCGTCAGCGCCAGCGCCAGGCCGGCCCACGGGAGATAGCGAGGGCTCTCGTGCACGGTCTTGATCAACAGCCCCAGGTACACCAGCGAGAGGGCGAACGACCACGAGTAGGAGAACTCCCCGGCGAGGGTGGAGGCGATCGTCCCACCGAAGATCTGGGGGGTGGGGTTCTCCAGGAACACGAAGGCGGCGCCCGCCGCCGCCGTGACCACTGCCACGGACTTGTCGAAGCCGAGGGCCCGGGTGAAGAAGTAGGTGGCCGGAGGAAGGCCCAGCAGACCCATGACGGTCACGAGCTTGAAGGCCACCCCGTACGGAAGGAACAGGTCGAGGAAGACGATGACCAGCGAGGGAAGGGGAAAGTAGAAGTAGAAGATCGGGAAGCCCGCGAACCAGGCGTTCGACCAACCCTGGATCTGACCGCCCGGGAGCAGCACGTCGCGCAGGTAGGCGGGACCGAGCACGTGCGCCCCCATGTCGCCACCGGACGGGGTGGAGGCGTTGAGGAGCAGGCCGGGATTGAGGACGAACAGGATGACGAGCGAGCAGAGTGCCACGCCCGAGATCACCAGCCAGTCGATCGCCTCCCGCGTGCGACGAGGGGGTGCGTCGTCCGAAACGGGCGCATCCGCCGATCCGGACGGGTCAGTGGGCGCGGCGACAGACCCGCTCACAGGCTGTTTCATGGGGCCGGATCGTAATGCTGGGTGGTGGCTATCGCTCGCCGCGCCGGGCCAGGGCCAGCACCTCGGAGAGGGAGATGGGCTCGCCGTCGCGATCCCACCACTTGTTCTCGCATCGATGGCAGGCGCAGAAGTGCACTTCGGTGCCGTCGGGCAGGCGCTGCTGGATCTCGATCACATCATCGATGCCACATTCAGGACATTTCATGCCACACCTCGCGGAGCGTGATGGCGCCACCATACTCGGTGGTCACGATTGGGCAGGACATCAGGCCTCCTCGTGCAACAGGCGGCCGATGTAGCGGCTCCGCCGCCGTCCGTTGTCGGTCCAGTGGGCGTACCAATAGGGACCGTGGGGGCAGGACGAGCAGGCGTCCTTTCCGCACCGAACCATCTGGCTGCGCAGGTTGATCGACGGCTCGTCACGGGGATCGGTGCCCAGGCGGGCTCGGGCCAGGATCATCAACCGCTGCAGCTCGTGCTCGTCGAGATCACGGACGGCGTCGATCAGATCCCGGTCGAGCGACACCGGCTAGGCGACCTCGAGCGGTGCGAAGAGGCGGGTGGTGTTGCGGCGGTCGGACAGTCTCCAACCGAGGGGCGGCGTCATCCGATCGCCGCACGGACCGCAGAGCACGTAGCCCTGTCCTGGCGCCGGAGCGGTGTCGAGATCATCGATCCACACCTCGGCCTGGCCGTAGTCGAAGGCCATGAGGGCCGCCGCCGGGTTGGGGCACCGAACGCAGGTCTGCAGCATCCGCAGACGATATCGCCTGGGTTCGTCCGGAATGGGTATTTCGCAGCGCCCCCGGTGGTCAGCGGCCGCCCACCGAGCGGGCGGCTCGAGCGAGGCGCCGGCGATCCGGGATCAGGCGGAACGAGGCGACCTCCTCACCTTCGGCATTCACCACCGACCCCACCGGGATCTCCTGGACGCCGAGTCGGGTCAGCAGGGCCGGCTCGCCCTCCCACGAGAGCTCGGTGAAGCCGTCGGCGCCGAGCACGTCGACGTAGACCTGGCGGGCCACGGAGCACGAGTCACAGTCCTCGGAGGTGAAGAGGAACACGCCTGGGCCTTCGAGGTTGCCGGCGATGCGCAGCGGAGCAGGCCGGCGGGCGGGGCGGAATCGGGCGATGCCGACCACCGCCAGCGCTGCGACGGCCACGACGGCGACCCGGACGATGGCGTCAGCTTCCAATCGGCACGGCTCCTCCGAACATGCGCAGCGCCCCGAACTCAGCCGACCAGGCGACGCTGAAGGGACCGGTGCCGGTCGCGGCGATACCCGTCGTGGCGACGTCGGTGACGTCCACGGACGCGACCGCGCCGGCTGCGATCTCCAACGACGCCTGCTCGCCGGTGCCGGTGGCGTTGGCCTTGCGGTAGGTGACGGTGATGGTGTCGACACCCGTGTTGAGCAACCACATGGTGTACGTGGCCGAGGGCTCGGCGTTGGGACCCGGAATGAGCCAGGCGTCGGAGGTCGTGAAGGCGCCGACCGTGGCGACCGTGGCGAACTCGCTCCGGCCGACCATCACCGCACCGAAGGGACCGTCGGCGGTCACCCGGACACCGAACGCACCCGCCTGCGGCTCCAGCGCCACGCGGGTCTGACCGGGCCCTGCGATCGTGCCGGTCTCGCCGCTGAGCACCGACGCCGACTCGTCGAAGATCTCGACCGAGAACGTCACGTCGATGGGAGCGACGTTGGTGAGCACCAGCTCCGTCGTCAGGCCGGGCTCGCCGGCGAGCGGGAACTCCCACACTTCGCTGTGCCGGGTGCCTGGCCACATCGCCCGGTCGCTGCCGATGTCCTGCACCATGACCGGGATGACCGAGCCCTCGATGTGCTCGACGAACACGGAGAGGGCCTCGCGACCGGGTAGCACGACCTCGAGGTCGAAAGTCCGGGTGCTGCGGGCCGGGATGGAGACGGCCTGGAAGGAGTCGTCGGCCTCGGTTCCGAGCTCGCTCACCGCCGACACATCCACCCTGGCGTCGTCGGCGAAGGGGTTGAAGAGCCGCAGAGTCAGGCGTTCACCCTCGCGAGTCGATCCGCCGGCCACGTGCCACACGGCCGGGACGTTCGACGAGCAGAGATCTCCGGCGAGCATCTGGTCACCGATGGCGACGACGGCTGCGGCGGCCGGACCGTCGGAGAACTCGACGATCGCCGAGCTGGCTCCGACCACACGTTCGTTGTCGACCGAGACCGCGGCACCCAGCGGGACGATGCCCGACTCGCCCGTCTCCACCTCGCCGCTCTGCGGATAGGAGATCACGAAGTCGGTGTCGGCGTTGGCGAGGAACACGTAGGACGAGTCCCTTCGGTCGTCGGCGAACGCCCACGGGCAGTGGAAGAATCGGGACACGGCGATGTCTTCAGGGGCGATCGTCGTCGTGGTGGCCGGATCGGGGTCGAGCACCGGAGGCGCCGACAGCGAGAACGCCGCCACGACGAGGAATGCCGCCACCCCGAAGGTCGCGAGCCGCCTCACGGCCGCTGCACCTTCGCAGGACGACCCCACACGGCCACGCCCAGCATCACGAGCACCAGGACTCCGGCCACCTGGGCACCCAGCCGGAACGGGCCGACACCGCCGAAACGCGCCACCCCTTCGCCGGCAGCGACCTCGTTGGCCCACTCCACCTGCTCCCACGGCTCCGGTCCCCATCGCGGGTCGGCGTTCTCAGCGAGCCGCACCCGGCCCTCGACCGCCCGTCCCACGTAGTCCGGCCCCTCCCACCTCCAGGCGGCTCCGCCGTCGGTGACCGCCCGGGAAGCGAGGACCTCGCTCTCGAACACGGGGAAGACCAGCTGGGGCAGGGGCCGGAGGTCGAGCTGGGCGGTCATCACTTCTGTCAGCGGC
>JBPEXB010000566.1:0-2030 GCA_052032125.1 Acidimicrobiia bacterium | reverse complement strand
GGCGAGGCGTGCGAGGATTCGTCATGAGCCTCGAAGGGATCGACGGCGTCGACATCGCGCCGGGCGCCAAGCTCTCCATCCGAGGCGCGTGAGCTCACGAACTTTCGGCAGGAGTGACCCTCTGGGTACAGCGGAGCCTAAGGATCGACCGCCAGGCCCTGGAACACGGCGTCGGAGGCGTCGTCGGCGGGGAAGAGCAGTTCGATCATCAGCTCCTGGACGGTGATGTCGAGCGGCGCGCCGATCGTCGTCAGTGTCGAGAACGTCCGCACCTCGAAGTCGCCCTTGCGCAGGTGGACCGGGAGGACCAGGTCGGGGGCTCGATCGGGATCGACGGCCGCAAGCTGCTCCGCCATCCCCGGGTAACTCAGCATCTCGGCCGCCAGATCCTGCATGACCGGGTCGTCCGGGTAGGCCGCCGCCTCACGATGGACCCGGTCCACCAGCGTCGAGGCGACCTCGTCCCAGTTGACGATCCACCGTCGCAGGCCGTCCGGATGCAAGGTCAGACGCATGACGTTCAGCCCGTCGCCGATGGGCGCGCTCGCTGGATCGACCAGCATCGCCATCATCCGGCCGGTGGCCTCCGACGTCATCACCACGTTCCAGTGCCGGTCGATCGCAAACGCCGGATACGGATCATGTCGCTCGATCAGCAGCTCGACCGCCCGCCGAACCGCTGCCATGTCCGGGTCGTCGAGCGAGCGCTCGCGATACACGGGGGCGAACCCGGCCGCCGACAGCATCGTGTTGCGGTCACGCAGCGGCACGTCGAGGACCTCGCCGAGGTGCAGCAGCATCTCCCGGGACGGCCGGGCCCGCCCCGTCTCGAGGAAGCTCAGGTGGCGCTGCGACACGCCCGCCTCGGCCGCCAGCTGCAGCTGGCTGAATCGGCGCCGAGTACGCCATTGACGGAGGAGGGGGCCGGCCCCGGTGCGGGTGCTCACGGGGCCACCGTACCGGCCGTGTTGGATGAACGGAATGACGTCTCAGGTAATCGACTTCATGAAGCGCGGCCGTCACGCTGAGGGGAGTCGACCAAAGGACCTGCGACAATGGCCACCATGACCACCACCGCCTCCGATCGCCTCCTCCGCACGGCGTTGCTGGCCAACGCCGAGTTCAGCTTGATCAGCGGGCTGGTGCTGGCGGTGTTCTCCGGACGCATCGCCGACTGGATCGGCGCTCCCCGCCTCGTCGTGCTGCTGATCGGGATCGGCCTGGTCCCCTGGGGTGCCTACCTGTTCATCGCCTCGCGTCGGGAGGTGATCCGGCGCTCCGACGCCTGGTCCGCCATCGTCGGCGATGACGCCTGGGTGACCGGGACCCTCGTGCTGGTGCTCGGGTTCCCGACCGCACTCACCAGCGCCGGCAACGCCGTCGCCGTTGCAGTGGCGATCGTCGTGGCCGGCTTCGCCGTCGTGCAGTTCATCGGTCTTCGGAGGATGATCGGGTCGTGACCCAGACCGTCGACGTCGCCGTCATCGGTGCCGGGATGTCCGGCTTGGTGGCGGCGTCGGCGATCGACGCCGCTGGACGCTCGGTGCTGGTCGTCGACAAGGGACGGGCCGTCGGCGGGCGCATGGCGACTCGGCGGATCGACGGGGCCCACTTCGACCACGGCGCCCAGCACTACAGCGTGCGCGACGATCGGTTCGCAGCGCTCCACCGACGATGGGTCGACGACGGAGTGGCGACCGCCTGGTATCAGGGCCGCTCGGTCACCCAGCCGGAACGCGGCGTCGAGCCGCGCTGGGTCGGGGTCGGCGGCATGCGGCGTATCCCTGAGCACCTCGCAGCTCCACTCGACGTTCGGCTGGCGACCAGGGTCGATCGTCTGGTGAACACCAAGGGCACGTGGGTGGTGGGTGCTGGGGGAGGGGAGGTTGTCTCGGCGAGATCGGTCCTCGTGACGGCTCCGCTTCCGCAGACGCTCGAGCTGCTGGACAGGTCGGACATCGACGGTGATCTCGACGATCTCCGCTCGATGACCTACGCGGCGACGCTGGCCGTGATGGCCACGCTCGACG
>JBPEXB010000565.1:0-5167 GCA_052032125.1 Acidimicrobiia bacterium | reverse complement strand
CGGTGATCGGCGTCCGGGAGAACGTCTGGACGACGAGGAGACCGACGTCGGGTCCGGCGACCATCTCGAAGGTCACATCGATGCAGTCCTCGCACGGCCCGTCGGAGATGTCGATGACGACTGCTTCGTATTGCTCGGTTGCCACGAAACCCGCCAGGTCGCTCTGTTCGCCCCGGTAGCTGCGGCCAGGCCACAGCACGATGGTGAGCACCACGATCACGACGGCCCCGACGACCGCGATAACAGTCAGCTGCCGATTGGACAGGATGAAGCGGTCGACCGCTCCCGGCGGAGGGTCCGGGACGGACATGAAGTCCTCCCACTCGGACTGCTCGGCGTCTGCAAACGGGTCATCAGCCACGCTGCGCGAGGGTACGGCCCGGACCGGCGCCGGCGGGGTATTTACCGCTCGTTGTCGTCTCGATGCAGTTCCGCCGACGACAGCTCGGGATGGATGGTTCGTTCCCGGTGCAGATGACGGCCGTCGACAGGCTGATGAGCGGGGTCGTCGAGGAACACCGCGCCATCCGCGACATGAAGCAACGATGGCCCGTAGGCGTCCGCCAGGTTCTGTTCGGTCAAGACGGTCTCCGGTGGGCCCGATGCCACTACCCGGCCGGAAAGCAGCAGGACGTGGTCGGCGACGCGGGCCTCGGACAGATCGTGCGTCGTCATCACGACGGTGCATCCCCTCGTGAGCTCGTCATGGATGACGTCGTCGATAGCCCGGGCGGTGGGGAGATCGATGCCCGTGAGTGGTTCGTCGAGCAGCAAGAGATCGTGGTCCTGCGCGAGGCCCTGCGCCATGAAGACCCGCTGGCGCTGTCCCCCTGACAGATCGTGCATCCGGCGAGACCCGAGATCGGCAACGCCGGTGCGCTCCATGGCTTCGGTGACGGCCCGCCGGTCGGCAGCACTGAGCCGACCGTAGCCACCGGCCGTTGCGTAGCGACCCATGGTCACGACTTCGCGCACCGAGATCGGCAGTGCTTCGTTCACCTTGGTTGCCTGCAGGACGTATGAGATCCGGTGGTCGCCCTTGGCCCGGGCCGGCACCTCGATGGAACCCGCCAGCGGTTCGAGGAGCCCGGCGATGGCATTGAGGACCGTCGACTTGCCCGATCCGTTCGGGCCGATGACGGCAACCACGACGCCGGCGGGCAGCTCGAACGAGGACTCCGCAAGCGCGATCGTCGAGTCGTAGCCGAGAACGAGATCGCTGGCCCGGGCGGCAAAGTCGGTCACGCGCACCGTCCACATCGACCCTCGATCTCGAGGGCGTGACCCAATGCACTGAACTGAGCATCGGCGGCGATGGCGTCGACGAGTCCCCGGACCTCAGCTTCGCGGTCGGGCAGGATCTCGACGTCTTCGACTACGCCACATCCGAGACACACGAGATGATGGTGATGGCCGGCGAGCCACTCCGCCAGCTCGTAGCGGGTGATGCTGCCGTAGTGGGGCGTGACCACCCCGGCCGCCTCCAGGATGGTCAGGGACCGATACAGCGACGAGAGCGGGACGGCTCGGCCGATCTGTTCGTGCAGCTCGGCAGCAGAACGCGGACCATCCGCATCGGCGAGCGCCGCAACGACGGCGCGGCGACCGCGGGTGTATCGCGACTCGTGGTCGAGCAGCCTCTTTTCGACTTGGCGGTCGAGTGCTGGAGCAGACATTGCTATAGTTTATGATAACGATTCTCATTATAGGAATGCAAGTGAGACGGCTTCTCCTCTCAATGACCATTGGTGCCGTGGTCCTCGCCGCATGCGGGTCTGGTGGCGGCGGCGCCCGGGAACGCGACACCCTCCAGATAGTGGCGACGACCACGATCCTCGGCGACGTCGTCCGGCACATCACGGATTCTGACGCCGAGGTCACGACGCTCGTCCCCATCGGTGCCGATCCACACGACTAC
This sequence comes from Acidimicrobiia bacterium, assembly GCA_052032125.1. Lineage (GTDB taxonomy): Bacteria > Actinomycetota > Acidimicrobiia > Spongiisociales > Spongiisociaceae > JBPEXB01. Next base: position 3,249 of record JBPEXB010000565.1, on the reverse strand, counting down.
ACGCCGTCTGCACGGCAGGTCGCGGCGATACAGGACGCCGACCTCGTGGTCGCCAACGGCCTCGGGCTCGAGGAAGGCCTCGACGATGTGCTCGATGCCGCCGAACGGGATGGCGCACGGGTGCTACGCCTCGCTCCCCTGCTCGACCCACTCCCATTTTCCGATCCCGGGTCGCACAGTGGCCATGACGACGAGAACGCCGATCCCGACGAAGACGGCGACCCGGCCGACCATGAAGATGAAGGGCACGGCGACCTCGACCCCCACGTCTGGCTCGACCCGGTTCGAATGGCAGATGGCGCCGTACTCATCGGCCAGGCGCTTGCCGAACTCGATGCGGAAGTCGCATGGGTTGCCAGGGCCGAGACGCACGCCCGCAGACTGACGGCCGTCGACGGAGCGATCGCTGAGACCCTGTCGGTGGTTCCTTCGAACAGACGCAAGCTGGTGACCAACCACGACGCTCTTGGCTACTTCGCCGCCCGCTACGACTTCGAGGTCGTGGGAGTCGTCGTGCCCGGCGGATCCACGCTGGCGGAACCCAGCTCGGCCGCTCTCGCCGAGCTCGTCGAAACGATCCGAACGGAAGGGGTTCCCGCCATCTTCGCCGAGACCACGGAGCCCGCAGCCCTCGCCGAGGCCGTCGCCGGGGAAGTCGACGGTGACGTCGCAGTCGTCGAGCTCTACACGGGTTCCCTGGGAGGGGTCGACTCGGGAGCGGCCACCTACGTGGGAATGATGCTCACCAACGCCGAGCGCATCGCAGCGGCGTTGCAGTAGCGGCTACCGTGCGCCTCCCATGGACTGGTTGATCGCCCCATTCGAGCTGGCATTCCAGCAGCGAGCCCTCCTCGGCGGCTCGCTCGCGGCAATCGCCCTCGCTCTCGTCGGCACGTGGGTCGTGATTCGCGGGATGACCTTCCTCGGCGACGCGCTCGTGCACGGCGTCATACCGGGCATCGCCCTGGCGGTCCTCTTCGACTTCAACCTGTTGCTCGGGGCTGCCCTGGCGGCCATCGTCATGCTGCTCGGCATCAACCTCGTTCACCGCCAAACCACCTTCTCAGAAGACACGGGGATCGGCTTGCTGTTCGTCGGCATGCTGGGTCTCGGAGTGATCATCATCTCCCGCACCGATTCGTACACGGGCAGCCTCACCGGCATCCTGTTCGGCGATGCGCTCGGGGTGACCGCAGCCGACATCGCCGCCCTCGCCGTCGTGGCCGGGACCACCCTCCTGGTCACGCTGTTGCTCTACCGATCGTTTCTCGTGCTCTCGTTCAACGAGCAGAAGGCCGAACTGCTCGGCTTGCGGCCTCGCCTCGCCCACGGCGCTCTCCTTGCGCTCATCACCCTGGCGATCGTCGGCTCATTTCAGACGGTCGGCACCCTGCTCGTCTTCGGCCTGCTCGTCGGCCCGCCTGCCACGGCCGCACTGCTCGTCCAGCGCGTGCCTGCTGTCATGGCGGTGGCCGCGCTGATAGGGGTGTTCTCCGTCGTGGCCGGCCTCGTCATCAGCTACCACGCCGACACGTCGGGAAGCGCAACGATGGCGGTCGTTCCGATCGTCCTGTTCTTCATCGTGCTCAGCATCCAATCCATCGCCCGTCGGCGGAGCGTTCCCCGACCCGGCTAGCTAGCTACCACGGGTGCTCTCGACCGTCCCAGGTCCAGAAGCGGCCATGTCCCTCCTCGCCGAGACCGGCGATGAGGGCCCGGATCCCGTCGACACTCTCCTCCACGCTGATCGCCGCCGCCGGACCACCCATGTCCGTCCGCACCCACCCCGGATGGACGACGATGGCTCGGGCGCCGAGGCTCCGCCATTCGGGCGCGCGGCGGCGGAACTCGTCGTTGAGGGCAGCCTTCGAGTCGCCGTAGTCGCCAAGACTGCCGGTGCGACCACGTCGGGCACCGAGCTGGGATGTCATGATCGCAATCACACCGCCCTCCCGGATGGCCGGTGCCCGGAGCAGCGCGTCGACGGTCCGTATCGGCGCCTCCGCGTTCACCGCCATGATCTCGGCGCGCGGATATCCGCGGTAGATGCCTGCGTTGTGGATGACGACCTCGAGCTCGGCTCCCGTGAGTGCGGCGGCAAGTGACTCGATCTCGTGATCACTGCGGACGTCCAGCCGGTGGAGCTCCAGCCTGCCAACGAGGCCGGCGAGCTCACCCGGCCGTCCCGCATCACGCACTGTGGCATGAACCTCGGCGCCGTCGGCCAAGTAGCCGCGGACGAGGCCGGCCCCAATCCCCCGGCTCGCCCCGATGATGAGCACGCGCATCGCGAGACGATAGGCAGTAGCGTCGGCGCGGTGGGTATCGGCAGCTCCGCTGACGTCGCTGTGATCGGCCTCGGCCTCATCGGGGCGGCCGCCGTCCGCCACCTCGCCGCCGCCGGAGCCGACGTGGTCGGTGTCGGCCCACCGGAGCCGACCGATTGGACGACACACGAGGGAGTCTTCTCGAGCCACTACGACTCGGGTCGCGTCACGCGATTCTTCGACAGTCGCTACGAGTGGGCTGAGCTGGCCCGCCGCTCCATCGCCGCATACGGGACACTCGAGGCGGAGACAGGGATCCCGTTTCACCGGCCAACGGGCGTTCTGTATGCAACGCCGCATGTCGATCGTGCCCGGGCCATCGCCAGAGTCGCCGCCCAGATAGGCCGGGCCGCGCCGACCGTGTCGGCGGCCGGCGAGCTCGACACGACGCCGTACCGACTGCCGGCGGACCTGACGATCATCGTCGAGGACGGCGGAGCAGGTCACCTGGACCCGAGGGCGATGGTGCAAGCCCAGCTGGCTGCGGCAACAGCGAGTGGTGCCCGCCTCGTCCGGGTCGAGGTCGTGAGCTGGGATCAGCAAGACGGCGGCGTGGAGTGCCGTCTGGTCGATGGCGGCGTGATTCGAGCGGGACGTGTTCTCATCGCTGCGGGCGCCTACACCACCCGTCTCCTGCCATCCCTTGCCCTCTCCATCAAGTCGGAGACCACGATCCTCGGTCGTGTCGACCCGAACGTCCTGCCGGAGCTCGAAGGCTGGCCCGCCCTCCTGTACGACATCGACCATCCCCTCGTTGACGAGGTGTACATCGTGCCACCGGTCCCGTTCCCCGATGGAGCGTGGTACGTGAAGATGGGGTGCAACACGGCCTTCGACCGCTACCTCACCGTCGAAGACGAGATGACCGCGTGGATGCGGGGCACCGACATCGCGGTCCAGCACGAAGTGATGGACGAGGTGC
>JBPEXB010000564.1:0-3433 GCA_052032125.1 Acidimicrobiia bacterium | reverse complement strand
CGGTCGAGCGCCTCGTCGATGTCGGCGTCGTCGGCGGTCAGGTCGGGCCCGAGATGATCGACGTGCTCCCAGACGATGGGCGTCCTGTCCACCTCGACGGTCGGCGGGCCGTAGCAGCGGGCCGCCCAGCGGGAGGTCTCCAGCGCCACCCGGGCCGGACCGTCGCCCCGCACGCCCGTCGGCGGGCCGAAGCGCCATCGGCCCGACATGCCGAGGTGCACCCGCAGCGCCCAGCCTCCCTCGAACTCCACGATGAGGTGCTTGCCGACCGCCTCGACCCGCTCCACCGTGGCGCCCCGCAACCGGGCGGCGTGGTGGCGAACACTCGGATCGCTCCCACCTACCCGTGTCAGCGTGTGGCCGGTGAGGCGGGTGTCCATGCGGCGGGCGACGCCATGGATGGAGTCACCTTCGGGCATCCCTGCTCACCTTCCGCGAAACGCCAGACCCTTGCTGGTGGGAGCGAAACCGCTCTCTCGCAACAGTGGCCCGATGGGGTGGGTGGAGACGGGCTCGCCGTCGATCGTCTCGAGCGTCATCCGCCGGCGCCGCCTGGCCACGTCGGCCAGCGCCTGGGCGGCGGCGGTGTGCAGGTCGGGGTCGTCGGTGAGCAGGGCCGCCTTCTTGCCGCCTCGCTCGAGGAACACCAGCGGGCTGCCGTCGTGGAGGATGATGTACGCCCCTGCCGACCGCGAGGCCCGTCCTTCGGCGAGAGCAGGCCAGGGGACGATGGTCCCGTACGGATTGGCCGGATCGGCGGCAGCGAGCACCGCCACACCATCGACCCGCTCGGCGGCGCGGAGTCGGTCGACCGCCCCCGGGAGCGCGAATTGCAGGCCGCCCATGCCTTCGACGAAGTACCCGCGGCGGATCCGCCCGATCTCCTCCATGTGGCTGAGCACCGGGTAGAGCGTGGTGAGGCCGCCGCTGATGTCCTCGGACAGCGCCCCGGCCCTGGTGAGGACCCCGTGGCGCTCCAGGAGCAGGTCGGTCCAGGCGGTGGCCCAGGCCGCATCTGAGACGGGCCGATCGATCAGGTCGGTCACCAGCCACCACCGGCCCGACGCCGAGGGGGGCATCGACGACGGCACCTGGGGCCGGCCGCGGGGCGCCCGCTTGGCCTTGGCCATCTGCAGGGCCCGTAGGGGAGCGAGCGTGTCGTTCGTCACCTCGCCCGACCACACCAGATCCCAGAGCGCCTCCAGCGCCGCATCGGGATCGCCACCACCGGCTGCCGCGTAGATGTCTCGGAAGAACGAGGCGCCACGGTTGGTGAGGTGAGCGCGGATCGCCTCGTGCACCGGACCCTCGGGCAGCTCGTCGGTGGCCGGTCGGTGAAGGATCGGCAGCTGGTCTCGTAGGTAGAGGGCGATGCGGCCGTCGCGGGGACCGATCGGGCCCTTGCCGACCCAGACGATCTCGCCCGCCACCATGAGTTGGTCGAGCATCTCCGAGGCGTAGTCGAGACGGGCCGGCAGCACGTCTCGCTCGAGGATCGAGGCCGGGATCGGGGCCCCCTGCAGCGTGCGGATCACCTCGGTGAGGGCGCTGACATCGCGGCGGCTGGTCCTGCCGACCCCCTGCCAGGCGGGCAGGAAACGGCCGAGCGTGGCCTGTTCGACGGCCTCGATCTCCTTACGGAGCACGGCCAGGCTGCGCCGCTTCAGGCGCCGCAAGACCTCGGAGTCGACCCATTCCTGTCCCTCACCACCGGGTCGGAACGCGCCGCGAATGACCCGATCGGCCGCCTCCAGGGCGCCGAGGGCGGTGGTGACGACCCCGACCGGCAGCCCCAGCGCCGCCGCCGCGGCGTCGGTCGTGAAGGGTCCGTGGGTGCGGGCATAGCGAGCAACGACGTCGCCGAGCGGGTCGTCGGCCGTCTCGAGGAAGACCTGGGGGATGCCGGGTGGCGGCTGGACGCCCAAGGCGTCCCGCAGCCGGCCGATGTCCTCGATCGCTGCCCAGGCGTCCGAGCCGGCCACTCGGACCGGGGCGATGCGCCGGGTGGCTTCCAGCTCCTCGACCAGCTCGGTGGCGACCCCCTCGGAGAGCCGGGCGGCGATCGCCTCGGTGGACAGGGGACCGAGGGCCCGGAGGAGATCGTGCACGCCGTCGACGCCTCGCACCTTGCGCTCGTCGGCCAGGCGCTGGAGCTCCAGCTCGACCGACTGGATGACGTCGTCGCTGAGCAGCTCGCGCAGCTCGCCCTCGCCGAGCAGCTCGCGAAGCAGGTCCCGGTCGAGGGTGAGGGCGGCGGCCCGGCGCTCGGCCAGGGGGGCGTCGCCTTCGTACAGGTACGAGGCGACGAACTCGAAGAGCAGCGACGAGGCGAAGGGGCTGGCGGCGGTGGTCTCGGTCTCGACCACCCGGATCTTGCGGGCCCGGATGTCCTTCAGCACCTCGATGAGCGACGGCATGTCGAAGGTGTCCTGGAGGATCTCTCGATAGACCTCGAGCACGATCGGGAACGAGCCGAACTCGGTCGCCACCTCCATCAAGTCGGCGGCCCGCCGACGTTGGAGCCACAGCGGCGTGCGGCCGTCGGGCCGGCGGCGAGGAAGGAGCAGGGCCCGAGCCGCTGCCTCTCGGAAGCGGGCGGCGAAGATGGCCGTGTCGGCCAGCTCCTCCATCAGCATCGGCTCGATCTCGTCGGGATCGATCAGGAGGTCTTCGAGGGTGGGAACGTCGTCGGCGTCGATGAAGCGGAAGGCAATGCCGTCGTCGCCCCAGATGACGTCCACGCTGCGACCGAACCGCTCCCGGAACCGCTTGTTGAGGGCCATCGCCCACGGGGCGTGGATGCGCGCGCCAAGCGGCGAGAGGATGGCGATCCGCCAATCGCCGATCTCGTCCCGGAACCGTTCGACGACCAGGGTCTGGTCGGTGGGGAGGACGCCGGTTGCCTCTCGCTCGTCGGCCAGGAACATCAGCAGGTTCTTGGCCGCCAGCTCGTCGAGGTGATACCGCTCACGGAGCTCGGCCTCGGCCTGCTCCTCGGGCATCGTGGAGATCTCCCGGACGAAGCGGCCGAGCGCCTGGCCGGTCTCGAGCGGCCGGCCCGCCTGGTCGCCCCTCCAGAACGGCATGCGGGCCGCGGTGTCGCCGGGAGCGGGCACCACCTCGACCCGGTCGGCGGTGATGTCGGTGATGCGCCACAGTGACGTGCCGAGGATGAAGACGTCACCGGGCCGCGACTCGTAGACCATCTCCTCGTCGAGCTCCCCGATCCGCCCGCCGTCGGGCAGGTTGACCGTGTACAGCCCCCGGTCGGGGATGGTGCCCGGGTTGGTGACCGCCAGCCGGTGGGCGCCGGCCCGCGGGGTGAGCGTGTGGTCGACCCGGTCCCACACCAGCCGGGGCCGCAGCTCGCCGAACATCTCGGAGGGGTAGCGACCCGCCAGCATGTCGAGGGTCGCTTCGAACGGCCCACGGG
>JBPEXB010000563.1:0-1646 GCA_052032125.1 Acidimicrobiia bacterium | reverse complement strand
CCAGCGGCTCCGCCACCGCTCCGAGCGACGCCTCCTCCACGGAGCCGATGCAGGCGCAGACGCCAAAGGTGCCGCCGGGACGCTCTCGCGCGCCGTCCCGTCGGCGTCGGGCGTGCCATCGGTGACCTCGCCCGCTTCGGCTTCGGCTTCGGCTTCGGCTTCGCTACCGCCGTCAGTTCCGGCGTCGAGCCCGGACCCGGTCTCGGAATCGACCTCGGAAGCCTCGTCGCCCAGCGTGCCGGCGTCCTCCTCTGATGTTCCTTCGGTCTCGTCCCGAAGCTCCGGATCGGACGGTTCGGGACGTGCCTCCGGCATCGGCACCGCCTGCGGCGCCATCTCGGATCCCTCTGCCTCATCCGGTACTGACGGCGCCTGCGCGTCCTCCGTCAGATCGGCGGGTCGCACGGGCGGCAGGGGGGCGGTTTCGGGCGGCGCCTCCTGCGCCGCGAGCGGCGCGGCAAGCAGGCCCAGCAGCGCCCCTGCCGCCAGCCGGATCATTCGATGAACTCCACGACCACGCCCTCGGACACCAGCAACGCCAGCTCCTCGGCGTCCCAATTGGTCATCCGCACGCAGCCATGGCTGGCCGCCTGGAACAACGAGTCCGGCTCCGAGGTGCCGTGCAGACCATAGGTCGGCTTCGACAGGTCGATCCAGACCGACCCCACCGGCCCGTTCGGGCCGGGCGGCAGGATCAGCACCTCGTCATTTTCGCCCTGCTGGAAATTGACGTCCGGGTTGTAGGTGTAGGTCGGGTCCATCGCCACGGCGACCACCTCGACCGTGCCCGAGGGCGACGGGGTCTGGGCCGAGCCGACCGTGACGGGGTAGTTCAGGATCATCCGGCCGCTCTCGTCGAAGCCCGCGAGCCGGCTCGTGCCCTTGCGAACCTCGATGCGGGCCACCTTGGTCTCGAGGGCCGGACCGGGATCGACCACGGTGATGGTCTCGCCCTGCCGCCAGCCGGTGCCGGGGTTCAGGTTTTCGAGGAAGCCCTGATCCATGTGAAACCGTTCGGCCAGCTTCTCGGCGACGCTGGTGTAGCCGAGCTGGTCGAGCTCGGCGAGCTTGGCGTAATCCTCGGGCAGCGGATCGCTGAGTCCGGTCACGTCCTCTTCGGTGATGGTGTAGCTTTGCAGCATCGGCGCGGGCTGGGTCGCGGTGAGCGCGTCCCAGACCTGGCTGTCGAGTTGGCCGTCCGCCGTGAAGCCCTCGCGCGTCTCGAAAGCGGCAATGGCGCTCTCGCTCATCCCGCCCTTCCAGCCATCGATGATGCCCGGCGAAATCCCGGCGCGGTCGAGCAGGATCTGCGTCTTGACGGTGATCGCCGACTGCCCGTCCGGCAGCGGTCCGCCCTGATAGCTGGCGGCCTCGATCTCCTCGGGGGTGGGCGGCACCTTTGGCGTCTGCGCCTGCATCGGCTCCGTGGAGGAGGCGTCGCTCGGAGCGGTGGCGGAGCCGCTGGCGTCCGAGGCACCCGAGGCACCCGGACTCGTCGATGCGCCGGAGCTGTCCGGGGTCCCCTGCTGCGCCTCGACCGGCTGCGCGCCGCCCTGCTGCAGCATGCGCAGCGTCTCGGGCTGCGCGGCGGTGCCGCCGGGGGCGGTCACGGTAGCGGGCGGGGCCTCCGCCCCTGTCCCGCCTTG
>JBPEXB010000562.1:0-1742 GCA_052032125.1 Acidimicrobiia bacterium | reverse complement strand
CGCTCGCCGGCCTCGAGTGCGGCGAGGTGCAGGGCACAGCCGGCGCCGGCGTGGAAGTCGGGTCGGTTGAGCATGATGCACGCACCCTGGTGGACCCGCGTCACCCACTGTCCGCCCTTCGTGCGGCGTGTCGCGCCCTTCTTCGCCGCCACGGACCGGTACTGCCACTGGTCGTCGGTCAGGGTGTCGATCAGCTTCTCGATGCCCTCGTGGTCCTCGTCGTCGACGAAGTGGGCCCCGTAGCTGCAGCAGCCGTGCTGGAGCTCCGGCGCCGCCTCGGTGAGGACACCCTGGCAGCCCTGGCCGTAGATGCACGTCCAGTTGCTCAGCAGGAACGTGACGTCGAAGACCCAGGTGCGGTGTTCGTCGGGGTCCTCGAAGGAGATGAACTCGTGGAGGTCCTCGAGCTCGGTGGTTGTCGGGTTCGACGGCATGCGCTCGCTCTCGGTCCGGGGGCGGCAGGGTACCCCGGGGTCGGCCCGGCGTCAGTAGGCCGAACTGCCATGATCGCGGCATGTCCGGAATGTCTGCGTCCTCGTCCGCCGGTCGCTACGAGGACCTCTGCGTCCAGCTCGAGAACGTCGCCGAAGCCCTCACCGACCGGTCGATCGACCTGCTCCAGTCGGCGTTGGCGGCCGGCGGGAACGAGCACCCCGGCGAGGAGAAGCAGCTCGCGAAGGCGCAGCGCGCCGTCGGCAAGGCCGTGCAGATCCTGCGAGCGTTGGACGGAGAACAGCCCGTCAGCTGAACGGGCGCCGGTTGCCGTAGGTGTTCCAGCTGGTCACCTTCTCGGCGGGTCGCCGGGGCGGTGTGCCGAACCGGCCCACGGGTCGGCCGACGGGGACCAGAGCGACGATGTCGTGGTGCGGCTTGATGCCGCAGATCTCCTTGATCTCGTCCTCGTAGACCTTCACGAGCGTGGTGAGGGTGGTCCCGAGCCCGATGTCGCGAGCCGCGAGCAGGAAGTTCTGGACCGCCGGGAAGATCGAGGCCTCGAGCCGTCCGATCTCGATCGGACCCTCGTCGTCGCTGAGGATGTTGGGGTACGGCGTGAGCACGAACAGGACGATCGGCGTATCGGCGAGGTGTTCGGCCAGATGCCGCGTGAGTCTGGCGCCGCGCTCCCACGACTCCTCGGCCGCGGGGTCGTCGCTCTTGGGCCGCATGGCCTCGACAGCGTCCATGTACCGCGTCGTCGCGCGCTGGAGGACCTCGGCGACCCGTTCTCGCTGCTCCTCATCTGTGAGCACGACGAACTGCCAGGGCTGCACGTTGCCCCCGTTCGGCGCCTGCACCGCCGCCCGGAGACAGTGCTCGATCTCCTCGTCGGTCACCGGTGGATCGTTCGTCAACCGCCGCATCGACCGCGTGGTCATGATGGCGTCGTAGAGCTCCATGTCACTTCCCTTCGAAACGGGGCGGGCGCTTCTCCCGGATGGCGGCGAGTGCTTCGGGGTGGTCGGCCGAGGTGAAGGTGGTCATCTCGTTGGCCATCGCGAGGTCGAACGCCGGCCCCGCTGTCGCCTTGATCCACGAGTTGACCGCGGCCTTCGTCCCCTGGAGGGCCAGTGGCGCGCCGGCAGCCAGACGATGAGCGAACGCGAGCGCCTCGCCCCGGAGTTCGTCGTCGGGGACGGCTCGATACGCGAGCCCGAGTCGCACCGCCTCGTCGGCGGTCACCGGGTCGCCGGTGAGGAGGAACCGCTTGGCCAGCATCGGTCCGAGCGCCAGCGGCCAGGCGA
>JBPEXB010000561.1:0-2976 GCA_052032125.1 Acidimicrobiia bacterium | reverse complement strand
CGTCGGGACGATCCGCCCTGCCGCGATCAGCTCCGGCGTTCGTCGAGCATCGCCAACAGCTTGGTGGTCGTCGACCAGTTGCGGATCGTCATCCGCTGATACTGCGGCGTTCCGACCAGTCTGCTGAGCCGGCTCTGAGAGCTCCGTTCGGCCAGGCGTTGGAAGTAGAGCACGCCTGTTCCGGCCCACGCCCGATCGACACCGTCGCGGAGGGACACGACTCGCATCGCCTGGGTCGCCGTCAGCGGCGCCTTCAGGAAGACGACGTCCGAGAGATACGTCTCACGGTCGGTCCCGAATCCCTCTGGTGCGGCGGCCACGACGTTGGCGAGTTGACGGTGCGAACGGACGACCACCAGAACCGAGGTCTCCAGCCGCTCGTGGAGGAGCGACTCGATCGACGCCTCCAGATCGTCTCGCGGCGCCTCGCTTTCGAAGAGAACGTTGCCCGACTGGATGTAGGTCTGCACCGCGGCGTAGCCGGCACGCTCCATTTCTGCGCGGAGGTCCGCCATCGAGATGAGGTTCTTGCCCCCGACGTTGATGCCGCGGAGCAACGCCACGTAGCGCTTCGCCATGGTGCGGACCGTACCGTTCAAGGACGGCCGCGGCCGCGACCCCTCACAGCAGGCCGAGGACCGCCGCGCCGTCGGAGTTGTCGATGACGAACTTCCAGCTGCCGTCGAGTTGACGCCGCAGGACTTCCGCACTGACACCCTCAGTCGTGGAGCCGTCGGCCCGAGCGACGCTCCATGACCAATGGACCAGCGCCAGGTCGTCGACCTGCAAGGTCACCGAGTCGTTCAGCGTCAACTGGAGGCCTGCGTCCAGAAACTGTTCGTGAGCGGCTCGAATCTCGTCGCCGACGTACCGGCCGTCGAGATCGGCGAAGAGCGACCCGTCCTCGTACAGGCTCATGACGGCGTCGATGTCACCTCGCGCAAGCCACTCCACCAGTCGCCGGCTGGTGTCTTCAGGTCGTTGCGTGTCCACGACGAGCGGTGTCGAGGCTCAGGCTGCTGACCCCGACGTCCCGCCGAGCACGCGCTTCTTCAGCGCGCCGAAGTTGGGGGCCCAGCCGACGCCCCAGACCTTGCCGGAGAGCACAGGGCCATCGGGGTTCCAGTACGTCTCGCGGACCCGCTCCATCGTCGGCTTGCGGAAGTCATACGGGACCACGTTGCCGACCTTCCCCTGCCAGGTTCGCTCCTCGGCGGGGCGGCGCAGTTCCTGGACGACGGCGTAGATCGTCACGATCGCCAGCAGCATCCGCCACAGGTCTCGAGGGCTCAGGCGCTTGGATCGGCTCTTGTCTGATTGGTCTGACATACGGCGAGGCTACCCACCGGCCAAGGGGTTGCGAGACGCAGATTCAGCGATCCCGACAGGCGGGATGGGGTCACCCCGATCCCGAGAAGCCACCGATGATGCCGGCGAGGGCAGCGTTGAAGCCATCCGGGTCCTCCATCATCACGTAATGACCGACACCAGGGACGACTCTCAGGTCGATGCCGTGGCGTGCCAGCGCAGCAGCGTCGTTGGGCTTGAAGTCGGAATTGATCGCGAACACGGGACAGCTCACCCGCCGCAGCGTGTCGACGACCGCCGGCTCGTTGCGCATCTTTGAATCCAGCACGCCGAGGACGATCCGTGGGTCAGCCGACCGCATACGAGCACTCGTGGTCGCGACCATCGCTGGGTCGGCACTCGGACCGAAGTTGCGGCGCGTGAGATCCTCCATCGCCGGCCCGAAGTCCGCTCGAAAGGGAGCCAGCCACGTCGCGATGTTCGTCTCCTCGATCGCGGCACCGAGCGACCGGTAGCTGCTCACCAGCACGGCGGCGACAACCTTCTCTCGGAGGTGCTCGGCGGCTTCGACCACGACATCACCGCCGAACGAATGCCCGACCAGCACGACTTGGCGAAGATCGAGATGCTCGACGACCGAGACGACGTCTGCGCCGAAGGCCTTCATCGACCACTCGGATCGGTCTCTCCCCGAGGCGCCGTGGCCCGGCAGATCAACCGCCACTACCCGATGTGCTTGCGCGAAATGCTCGATCTGCGCCACGAAGTCAGACCGGTCACCCGTCAATCCGGGAACGAAGAGGATCGTGGGCGTGCCGGAGCCGACATCGTCGAAGGCGATCGCCACGCCATCGAGTTCGGACCTCACCAGAGTCATCGGAGCAACCTACCGCCCCCGCGTCCCCGCCCCGGCGTGAATTCTGACTCAGCGCTCTCCGGCGACCGCCGCCACGATCTCGATCGCACGGTCGACGATCTCGATGGTCGTGCGCTGGCTGAGGAACGCGAACCGGACGTAGACGACGTCGTCGATGGTGGTGCTGGACGCGTGCACCTCGCGCGAGCTGACCAGTGCATCGAGCAGCGCACGAGTGGCGTCGTTCCCTCCGGCGGCGCGAAACACCACGATCGAGAGATCGGGCCCCCCGATCAGCTCGATGCCGGGGATCGCCTCGAGGCGGCCGGCGGCGTACTCGGCGAGGTCGATCATCCGGTCGAGTTCCTCACGGAATCGCCGGACTCCGTGGAGGTGCAGCGCCAGCCACACCTGGATGCCTCGGTTCGGCCGGGTCAGCTCGGGGCCCATCTCGAGGTAGTGCGGCAGTTCGACGTTCACGATGTCCTGCATGTAGGCACCGCGTCCCTCATGTGCCTCGACCACCGCCGACCGGTCTCGCATCAACAACCCGCCGACGCCGAACGGCAAGAACAACGATTTGTGGGCGTCGACGGTGATCGAGTCGGCATGCTCGATGCCGGCGAGCCGGTCCCGGCCCCGTTCGGTCAGCTGAAAGAAGCCCCCATAGGCGGCATCGACGTGGAACCACGCGCCTGTCGCTCGGGCCGCCTCGGCGCAGGCGTCGAACGGATCGATGGCCCCGGTGTCGGTCGTCCCGGCGGTCGCCGCGACCATCAGCGGTCGCAAGCCGTGCGCGGCATCCTGGGCCA
>JBPEXB010000560.1:0-1574 GCA_052032125.1 Acidimicrobiia bacterium | reverse complement strand
GCCTTCGCCTCTCGAGCGGAGTGCCACGACGGCAGCCCAGAGGGCGTCGCCGAACCACACGCTGAGCCCGGCGGCGACCGGGCCGAGTGCCACCAACCCGGCGACGACCTCGATGCCGCGGTTGTCCCACGCCGGGAAGAGAGGAATGGCCGCCGCCCCCAACACGATGCGCACCAACCATCGGCCCGGATGCTCCACGGGGATCGCCACCGCCCAGCCGAGCGTCAGCGCCACCATCGGCAGGGCGAGCGAACCGGTCAGCCACATGACCAACCCGCTCACCGCGCCGACGCCGATCGCCACCGCGGCGCGGCGGAACGAACGCTGCTGGGTCGATCCATAGGCGGCGGTCCAGATCGCCAGCGCTCCGGCGGCCGGGAGCACCAGCCAGGCCACGACCCGGGCGGGCGCCCAGGCGCCGGCCAGGGTGAACTCGCGGTTGGCGAAGTCGACGAGGTACACGATCAGATTCACGAGCAGGGCCACCAACCCGGCGACGGCGATCACCAGCAGGGCAGCGAGCAGCGTCACATACGCCCAGGCGACCGCGATCCACAGTGCCCGCCGCACCACGGGCGACTCGGGACGGATGAACCACGGCTCGCTCACACCAGCAACTGTAGGAAGCCGCGGCCGGAAGCGGACCGGGAGGGCTCAGCCGCCGGCGACGATGGCACCCACGCCGGCCATGACGACCATCGTGGGGAACAGCGCCGTCAGCGCCGCGACGCTCCACGGGATGCTGTGCACCACACGGACGACCCCCGCCATCACGAGGAAGGCGGTGGCCAGGCCAACGGCCATGCCCAGCGGCGAGAGCACCCCGAGCGAGATCGGGATGATCGCGTAGGCGGACGTGCGGACCAGGCCCGAGAAGCTGCCGGTCCCCTCGAGCGCCTTGCCGATCAGCCAGGCCGTCGAGGCGAAGATGGCCAGTCCGATCGTCGCCATGAAGGCGCTCGTCGCCAGCCATTGATACGGCGAGGTCACCGCATGACGCAAGGTGCCGACCAGCATGGCGATGAAGACGATGCCGACCGCCGTGTCGGTGGCGCGCCGGTCACTGGCGATCCAGCGGATGATGGTCACATCACCCCGGACCACGCCATACGCCCGGAAGGCCAGCATCGACATGGGAGCCGTTCCTCTCGTTCCTTCCGAAAAGAATCGGCACCATCCGCGGTCGCTGAAGCACTCTGAGTGGCCATCGGCAGCATGCCGATGGCCACGTACCGGGTACTGAGTACCGGGTACCGCCACCGACCCGCAACGGATCGAGCCGACTGCGGAGTAACCCCGCGGTGCAAAGATGAGCTACTCCGCAAGCACGAGTCTCGAAGCGAACCCACGCCGCTGTACCAAATACTGAGTACCGGGTACCGCCGACTGCGGAGTAACCCCGCCGTACAACAGATGAGCTACTCCGCAGGCACGAAGGTCGACGCCATCCACGCCGCGGTACCCCGTACCAAGTACCCGGTACCGAGAGTTGGTGAGCGAAGCTCACCAGCTCTCGTCGAGGGGTTTGCCCTCCGCGTAGCCGGTGGAGGATTGGATGCCGACGACGGCTCGGG
>JBPEXB010000056.1:0-5753 GCA_052032125.1 Acidimicrobiia bacterium | reverse complement strand
GGCCTCGGGCTCGGCTCCGGCTCCACGGCCTCGTCGCTGTCTCCGCCGCCGCCCTCGACGCCTTCGTCGTCCGCACTCGGTTGGGGTCCGTCCGTCTCGTCCGGCGTCGTCTCGGGGTCGGGAGTGGCGTCGTTCTTCGTTTCCGCTTCGTCACCAGGTGCGTCGTCCCCTGTCGATTCCAGTCGGGCGATCCGGTCCCGGAGCGACGTGACCAGGACCAGCCATTGGGCGTCGATGCGGGCGTTGCGCCACCCCCGCAGCAGCCAGCCGATCAGGGCGCCGAGTGCTGCGGCAGCCACCATCCACCAGATGATCTCGGCGATCACGAACTCGGTCCCCCTCACCCGGCGGCCTCCCACACCGAGAACTCGATCCGACGATTCCAGGCGCGACCCTCGGCGGTCTCGTTGCTGGCGACCGGCCGCGCCTCGCCGAAGCCGTTGGCGATCAGGCGCGTGCGGCTGACACCCAGCTCGACGAGCAGGTCGACGACCGCCTGGGCCCGCAGATGGCTGAGCTGGAGGTTGTCGAAGGTCCGGCCCTGGTCGTCGGTGTATCCCTCGACGACGAAGGCACCGGAGGGGTTGGCGACCATCAACGCGGCCACGTCCTCGAGCACCTCCCGCGAGCCTTCGCCGAGCGCTTCGCTGCTCTGTTCGAACGTCACCGTGCGAGCCACCATCTCCGAGAACAGGACGGCCAGCGCTTCCACGTCGACCTCGAGGTCCTCGGACTCGAAGGGGATGCCCGCCTCGTTCAGCACCTGCTGGCGGACGGCGTCGACCTCGGCGGGATCAGGCGCTCGCCCCGACACCGTGGCGCCCTCCTCCGTCAGCACCAGTGACCACGCCGGCCAGCCGCTCAGCGCCTCCACGATCGCCGGTGCCTTGTCGACCCACGGGGCTTGCTGGACGGCGCCGGCCACGAGTCGATTGGTCACGGGCACGTCGGCGGAGAACACCGCCAGCACCGCATCGACATCCTCAGCGGCCGGCAGCGCGCCCCCGATGAACGCTCCATCCGGTCCGACGACGATCTGCAGGCTGGGTGCGCCGGCTGCCTCGACCACGACGAGGTGATAGTCGACGTCGAGTTGGGTGGCTGCGGCCAGTCGATCGACGAGGGCGGGGGCGGTCTCCTCGGAGGCCACCACGCCTTCGAGTCGAATGCCTTCGCCGGTCACCAGAATCGTGCCGCGCTCCCATGCACCCAGCAGCGCGAAGATCTGCGGCAGGCGCCCGAGCCACGACGGCTCGGTGCTGGCCGGGTCCAGGCTGAGGTCGTTGACCACCCACGCCTCGCCGAAGTGGCCTGCCGCTGCAGCCACCAGCCGGGCACGGGTGGCGTCGTCGCGAACCTCGCCCTCGAGCACGAGGTTCAGGCCATCGAAGCGGATGGTCACGGTGGGCTCGGACGTCGGCGGCCCTGCCACCATGACGGACGAGAGGTCCACCGTTCTCACGCCCGGCAGGGAGGCGATGAGCCGCTCGGCCTCGTCGACCTGGCCGGCCTGGGCGGCGATGCCCGACAGGCGCGCATCGCGGCCGTCGAACACGACCGTGAGCGGCGACCCGGCGTCTCCCAGCACCACCGTCCCGTCCTCGGAGAGCGCACCCTCGATCGCCGGGGCCATCTGCCAGGCGGCGGCGACGATCACTCCCAGGAGCACGAGTGCCAGGGGCCACACGACGATGGGCACACGGGGTGTCGGCCCGTCGGACGTCATGACCCTCCTCGTCTGGCACTGTTGGCCCTGGCTCGCGGCGACCGCCCGTCGACGGCGCCGACCCATGCTCGCGCAGTCGTGGCCGGTGTGCCGACGACGTCAGAAGACCGGCGACAGCACTCGTCATCAGCGATAGCCTGATGGTGGCGGAATCCACCTCGTGGTGAGAGGACGTTGATGACATTCCACGGCTCTGGTGACGATCCCGGATTGCCGATCAAGCTCGGTCCCTGTTCCAACGCCGAGTACGACCCCGAGCCCCTCCCGAAGGAGGTCGTGCGCGGCCTTCGTCTCGCCAACGCCCTGGTCAACCAGGGGGCCCACCGAACCGGGGTGAGCCGGCGCGAGTTCCTCGTCTCGGCGGCCGGGGCGGCGGCCACGCTGTTCGCCCTCGACTTGGCCTGGGCGCGATCGGCCCACGCCTCCGGCAACCCTCTGGGCGGCAGGTACGTCATCGGGCCGGAGGCGTTGCTCGAGCCCGAGGTGGCCGAGGTCTACGTCAGCGGCACCGAGTTCGTCATGGACATCCAGGGCCACCTCCTCGAGTACGACCTCAACCCGGCGACTCGAGGCCGGTCGTACTGGGGTGATGTGTTCCCGCAGCGCCACTGTGGGGAAGGTGACTCGCGGGCGTGTTTCTCGATGGAGCACTTCATGGAGGAGATGTTCCTCCGCAGCGACACGTCGGTGGTCGTCCTCTCGGCGCTGCCCATCCTCCCCGAGGGGAGCCCGCTGCCGCTGGAGGTCATGGACGAGACCCGGCGGGTCGCCAAGGGCCTCTCGGTGAACGACCACATCCTCCTCCACGCCCAGGCGCTGCCGCACATCGGCACCTGGACCGCCAACCGGGAGGCGATGGCCGCCAACGTCGAGGAGGTGCCGGTCGCCGGCTGGAAGACCTTCACCCATCTCCGAGATCCGGTCACCGGCAAGGGGTACTTCTTCGACGACCACGATCCCTCGCTGCCGCAAGTGGGCAACGCCTTCATCGAGACCTCGCTGGAACTCGGTGTCGACATCATCTGCGTCCACAAGGGCCTGAGCGGCAACAGCCGGATGGGCTCGCCCCGCGACATCGGCCCGGCGGCGATCGCCCATCCCGACATGAACTTCGTCGTCTACCACTGCGGGTTCGAAACCCGCATCACCGAGGGCCCCTACACGGAGGCCACTCGCAACCGGGGTGTCAACCGGTTCATCTCGACCCTGATCGACAACGGTATCGCGCCGAACTCCAACGTCTACGCGGAGCTCGGATCGACCTGGTGGTATCTGATGCGGTCGCCGAACGAGGCCGCCCATGTGCTCGGCAAGCTGCTGCGGTACGTGGGGGAGGACAACATCCTGTGGGGCACCGACTCGATCTTCTACGGGTCGCCCCAGGATCAGATCCAGGCCTTCCGCACCTTCGAGATCACCCGGGAGTTCCAGGAGCGCTATGGCTACCCGCCGCTCGGCCGCCGCGCCAAGGCCAAGATCCTCGGTCTCAATGCCGCCCGGCTCTATGGCGTCGAGCCGAAGACGATCAAGTTCGGCTTCACGCTCGAGGAGATGCGGGCGGTCCGTGAGTCGCTGCCCACGGCCTTCTCCACCTACGGTCCCGAGACCTCCTTGCAGGTGCGGGCGTTCGAAGAGCATCACCAGGGCTGGCCATGAGCGAGGCTCCCGATCGCCATCTCCTGGCCCACGCCATCGAGGTGGCCTGCCGGGCGATCGCCGAGCCGCAGACCGATCGGCCTCTTCCCGGGCTCGACAGCGATCAGGTCGCCGAGCACCTGGTCGAGGTCGCCGAGGCCTTCGCCGATGAGCTTGGCGCTCCGCCCAGCCGACGCCCAGCGCCCGACGACCGGCCCGGGCGCTTCGGTGCCGCCATGTCGCGAGTGCTCGATGTGTGGGACGAGCAGGATCGGCAGCGCTCCCACCCCGACCTCGACGAGCACGAACGCCGCTGGGTCCTGGTCTGCGAGCTGGTCGTCCACGCCTGGGACCTCGGCGCCCATCACAGCTGGCTGCCGCCCGGTGCCGCCCGCGCCTGCCTGGAAGGGTCGGCGTCGTGGATCGATCACTACCGCCGCGCGGGCACCATCATGCCCGCGGTCCCCACACCGTCGAACGTCCCGCTCGAGCAGCTGGCGGCGTTCTTCGGGCGATCGATTGCCGACCAGCCGGGCGACGGATAGAGGATGGCGAACAGCGGTCGGCCAACGAATCTCCTGACTGCCGACCACCGCTCTCTGTCGGAGCCCCCTTCGGTTGGATATGGCCCCACACCCTCCTAGCGTGCCCGCATGCCCGATCTGACACCCGAGTCATGGCTCGTCTCCGGCGCTCGGAGCCGCGCCCCCGGCGATCCCCTGAATGTCCCGCCGGTCCTGGCGAGCAACTTCTACCTGCCCGCAGAACGCATCTACAGCAGGGGGGAGGGCACCGAGACCAGCGAAGCCCTCGAGGACCTGATCGGCGGCCTGGAGGGGGGCCGGGCCCTGGCGTTCTCCTCCGGGATGGCGGCGGTGGCAGCCGTGCTCGGCGCCATGCCGGTCGGCTCGACTTTGGCGGTTCCGGAGGACCCCTATCACGGTGTGGCCGGGCTGGTCGCCGAAGGCGAGGCGCAGGGCCGCTGGTCGGTGCTGAGGCTGGACCTGGCCGACACGGATGCCTGGGTCGACGCGGCGGGTCGGGCGGATCTGCTGTGGCTGGAGTCGCCGGCCAACCCGCTGATCACCGTCGCCGACCTGCCGGCGATCTGCGGCGCGCCCCGACCGTCGGGCACGCTCGTGGCCGTCGACTCGACCTTCGCCACGCCGCTGCTCCAGCAGCCACTCGCTCTGGGCGCCGACATCGTGATGCACGCCGCGACCAAGTTCATCGGCGGGCACTCCGACCTCCTGGCGGGGCTGTTGGTCACCGCGGATGACTCGTTGCACGAGTCGCTCGACGAGCGGCGCAAGATCAGCGGCGGCACCATCGGGGCGCTGGAGGCCTTCCTGGCGACGAGGGGCGCTCGCACGCTGGCGCTGCGAATGGAGAAGGCCCAGGCCAACGCGATGGAGCTGGCGATCCGCCTCGAAGCGCATCCGCAGATCGCCCGCGTGCGGTATCCGGGTCTGCCCAGCCACGACACCCACGAGCACGCCCGCAAGTTCATGCAGGGCTTCGGCGCCATGATGAGCTTCGAGACCACAGGAGACGGCGAGCGGGCCTCGGCGGTCTGTGAGCGAGCCGAGTTGATCAACCACGCCACCAGCCTCGGCGGCATCGAGTCGACCATGGAGCGGCGGGCCGTCATCCCGGGCCAAGAACGGATCCCGCCGACGCTCATCCGCTTCAGCGTCGGCTGCGAACACGTCGACGACCTGTGGGCGGATCTCAGCCAGACGCTCGACGCCACCGCGGTGTGACGTGCTGTTCCAGAAGCGGTTCTGGGACGGCATCCGCGACGGGACCATCACGCTGACCTTCCGCCGTTGGAAGCGCCCGCAGGTCGTGGCCGGGCGGGTCTACCGCACGGCGGCCGGCCGGCTCGAGGTGCTCTCGGTCGACGTCGTCGATCCCGCCACCATCGCCGACGACGACGCCGTTCGCGCCGGCCACGCCTCCGGCGACGCCCTCCGGGACGACCTGCCGGGGGAGGAGGGCAATTCCACCTACCGCATCGAGTTCCGCCACCTCGACGAGCCCGACCCGCGCACGGAGCTCGCCCATCAGGACGACCTCTCCCACGACGACATCGCCGAGATCAGCCGCCGACTCGATCGCATGGACCGCGCCTCCCGACACGGCCCCTGGACCCGACAGGTGCTGGCGCTGATCGCCGACCATCCGCGTCGCCGCGCCCCCGACCTGGCCGAGATGGTGGGGAGGGAGACCCAACCCTTCAAGACCGACGTGCGAAAGCTCAAGAACCTCGGCCTGACGTTCAGCCACAGCCCCGGCTACAGCCTGTCGCCGCGAGGTCGTGCGTTCGTGGAGCGCAGCGCGCGCTGAGGCGAGTCGCCAGTCGCCAGTCACCAGGGGCGTCCCACCGCAC
>JBPEXB010000559.1:0-8814 GCA_052032125.1 Acidimicrobiia bacterium | reverse complement strand
CGCCCGGGACATCGCGAGCGAGGGGTGGCCGGCGCCCTGCTGGCCGCAGCGGTGGCGGCTGCCCGATCGTCGGGGGCGACCGCCATCGAGGGCTTCCCGCTGTCCGGCGATCGACGCCGATCGAGCGGCTCCGACTTTCAGACGGGAGTGGAAGCCCTCTTTGCTGCGCACGGCTTCGAGCCGGTGCACCGACCATCCTCGAACCGAGTCGTGATGCGACGAGAGCTGCTGACGTGATGCCCCGGTCCAGACGGGCATGACGCGATTCGGCGGTCGGCGCTCCTCCGACTTCTGTGCTCAGAGAAGCGGCTCGAGGTGGGAGCACACCCGGCTGACGACGTCCTCGAGTGGCCCGTTGTTGGGTACCCGGAGATCAACGCGCTCGAAGGGGTCCGTGACCGCCTGAAAGGCCTCGAACATGGCGACACCCGCCATGTGGCGATCGCCCGCCCGTCGCGCCAGGTGTTCGAGGGCCGCCTCCCTGGCCACCGTCACCTCGACGAGCTGCATCCCGCCGAACAACTCGGCCGCCGCCTCGAAGAAGGGTTCGCGCACCTCTCGGCGGTGGAAGGTCTCTTCGACGATCACGTGCCGGTGTGACCGGGCCAGCTCGGCGAGATGGCCGAGCGCCACTGCGAACGCTCTCGCCCGAAACTCGTCGGGGAAGGGCACGCCACGCTCGACCCAGTCGTCGAAGTCGGGATACTCCACGGACACGGCCAGCTTGTCCTCGTCCACGCTGTGGATCGGGACGCCGAGACGCGCCGCCACCTCCCTGGCCACAGTCGACTTGCCGGCGCCGATCGAACCCGCGATGACGATCAACATGCTGCGCTCCCAACCCGCCGTCGACGGCAACCTGGCGTCGATCCTGCCACGCCCGCCATGGGTGGTGAGCGACGTAGAGTCCTGCCACGCGCACGACAGGAGAGTGGAGATTGGCCGATGTCATCCTGTTTCACCACGTTCTCGGGCTGACCGACGGTGTCCGAGAGCTGGCCGAGCGGTTGGGCGACGGCCGGCACACGGTGCACGTCCCGGATCTCTACGAGGGCGCCGTCGGGGCGAACCTCGAGGAGGGCTTCGCCATCCGCACCGAGATCGGTGGCGACGAGTTGGACCGCCGCGTCGACAAGGCGCTGTCGGCGCTTCCGGCCGAGCTGGTCTACGCCGGGATCTCGATGGGCGTCATGGCGGCACAGCGGCTCGCTCAGACCGCCGCGGGCGCCCGCGGCGCGATGCTCTACGAAGCCTGCGTGCCGATCACGGGGGAGTGGGCATTCGGGCCGTGGCCGCAGGGCGTGCCCGTGCAGGTCCACGGCATGGACGACGACGAGTTCTTCGCCCACGAGGGCGACGTCGATGCCGCCCGCGAGCTCGTCGACACGGTCGGGGCCGGCCAGGCAGAGCTCTTCACCTATCCAGGTGGCCACCACCTGTTCGTGGACAGCTCGCTCGACTCCTTCGACCCCGCTGCGACCGAGTTGCTCGTCGAGCGGTCGGTGGCACTGCTCGATCGCGTGACATGAGCGGCAGCCGGTGAAGACCCTCGTCTTCGAACCGGTGCAGCGGGGCAAGAGACACCTCCACCTGCGCTACCGGGTCGGCGACCTCGCCTTCACCACGACGTACTGGTACGACAGCGTCGACTTCCAAGATCTCGAGCGGCGCTACGGAGCCGAGTTGCTCCGCCTCGTGGAGTTCCATCTGCTGGCGTTCGAAGCCAACAAGGCGTTGAGCCTCGCACCCCAGGGCGTCGACTTCGGCCCCTATGGCGACATCGCCACCGAAGCGTTCTGGGAGCTGTGGAGCACCATCTTCCACCACGTCTGGGCGGTGTGGCGCTACGAGAACGACCTCCCCGACCACGAGCTCACCCGGCCACTCCTCGCCGACGACTCGCACGTCGCTCGTCCTGCTGACATCGAGTCGGCCGGGGTGAGCACGCTGATGCTCTGCGGTGGCGGCAAGGACAGCCTGGCGAGCATGAAGCTGCTGGAACGGGGCGGCATCGACTACGACGCCTTCGTCTACGCACACTCGACCTACGGCCGCGGCTCGATGCAGCACGAGCTCATCGACGGACTGCTCGCCTCGTGCCGCCCTGGCCGCGTCCACCGGGGGTGGGTCATCGACGACGCCCTCGATGCGCCGGCGACCGACGTCTATCCGGAACACCGGATCCGCCGCCTGCTGGCGGCGGAGACCGTCAGCTCGTACTGGACAGCGCTCCCGCTGGCCCTGGCGCACGGCTACACGGAGGTGGCGCTCGGCATCTCGCGCAGCACCGACGAGCACAACCTCACGTGGGATCTGACCGGCGAGGACGTGAACTACCTGTGGGGCATGAGCTCGGAGGCCGAGCGGCTTCTGCACGACTACGTGGTCGACCACATTGCCCCGGGGGTCCGCTTCTTCCACATCCTGCGGCCGATCTACGACATCAACGTGTTCACGCTGCTGACCCGTGACCTGGCCTCCGTGCCGGCCACGCACTCGTGCGCCCAGTTCAAGCCGTGGTGCTGCCGCTGTGCCAAGTGCCTCTACGTGTGGCTGAACTATGTTGCGTGGCTGCCGCCCGAGACGGTGGACGCGACGTTCGACGTCAACCTGTTCGACCTCCCGGAGAACCGTCCGATCCTGCGCAAGATGCTGGGGCTCGAGAGCTACAAGCCGACCGACTGCGTCGGCACGGTCAGTGAGGCGCGACTGGCGTTTCTGATGGCCAGGCGAAGGGGCGTCGGTGGTGCGATCGCCGACGACATCGAGTTGGCACCGTTCGAAGCGGAGGCGATGGCGATCCTGGAGAGGTATCGGGCAGCCTCTCGCCCCGGGCCGACGATCCCGGGCCACATCGCCGATGTGATCCACCCGCAGTACGCCGAGAGCTCCGAGCGTGCGGCGGCTATCGGCCGCTCGGTGTTGGCCGGCGCCGAGAGCGTTCCCACCTAGGGTGCGATCGTCGAACGGAGGTGCGGATGGTGCTCGCCGACTACGACTTCACGGCGTGGGAGCAGCCGGACTCCTTCCTGGAGCCGAGGGCACTGCTGGAGGCGTGGCTGCGGTATCAGCGGCACGAGTTCCTCCGCAAGCTTCGCGACCTGAGCCCTGAGCAGCTCGTGGCGTGGTCGGTAGCGCCCGTGGAGCTGTCGGTGCTGGGGCTCGTCCGGCACATGACCCAGATGGAGCACGTGTTCCTCAGCTGGGGGCTGGGTGGGGGTGAGCGGGTGATGGTCTATGGCGACGACGACTACGCCGGCGGCTCGGTGGACACGGTCGACGAGGACATGGAGCGCTACTTCGCCGAGGTGGATCGGGCGAACGCCGCCATCGGCGAGACGGCGACCCTGGACACGCCGGGCGAGGGCCATGGTCGCCCCCTCCGCTCGACACTCCTGAAGATGGTCCATGAGTACACACTCCATGCCGGACAAGCCCACATGCTGCGCTTCGCGGCGCTCGGCGAGATGCTGCGGTGAGCGAGCTCTTCGACCACGTGCGAAGCCTGGCACTGCCCGAGGGTGACTACGCGATCTTCGGGAGCGCCCCCTTGCTGGTGCGCGGCCTCATCGAGGAATCCGGTGACCTCGATGTCCTCGTTCGCGGCCCGGCCTGGACGGCCGCCGTTGCCACGGGCAGGCTGGTTCACCTCGAGGAGTACGGCGTCGACATCGTCGACGCCGGCGGGGGAGTGACGCTCGGACGCACGTGGGGAATCGGCCAGTTCGACGTGGACCACCTGATCGACACCGCAGAGACGATCGACGGCCTGGCGTTCGTGCGCTTGGAGCACGTGGTGGCCTACAAGCGCATCGCCGACCGCCCCAAGGACCGCCGCCATCTCCGCGCCCTGGAGGCTGCAGGCCTGGTGGAGTGAGCCCGTCAGCGGTCCCGGAGATGCTCCGAGATGTCGGTGATGCGGTCTGGCAGACCCCGCCCGTCGTTCCACCACCGGTTCGGGTTGTCGCGCTGAGGGTCGTAGGCAGCTCGGCTCACCCAATCCTCCCGCAGGAAGATGACTGGCTCCTCGTAGTGATGTGCCTCGATCACCGCATCCATGACGGCTGCGAGCGCCTCCGGGTCTCGTTCGATGGAGATCTTGATCTCGACCATCGGATACGTCTCCGTCGAACCCGGCTCGAAGCCTTCCACGTGCAGCGCGGTGGTCGACCCCGTGGGCGGGCGGGCGGTCTCGAGGCCCGGTGCCGAGATGCTGGCGTTCCGTTCGTACGCGCCGTAGCGGAGGGGGTGCACCTCCACGATGGCGTCCAGCAGTCGATCCACATCGGCGGGCACCGTCTGGATCTCCAGCGTCCAGACCGGCTCGAAGCGGCCCGATGCAGCTGCGTACGTCGCAAGAGGGTGGTCCATGGCGGGAGGATAGGGTCGCGCGCCGGCGTCATGGATGGCGGTCCCGCCGGGCTCCGAGGGTCTCATCGACCAGCGTCCACACGGTTGCGTGGTGCGGTGCCCACGCCCGCCACAGCCGATCCGCCCATTCCCGGGCAAGCCGCACGTGGTCGGCGGCGTCTCGGGCCGCCAGCACGTCGTCGACCGTCATGCCGACGACGGTGGACGGAGGTGCGAGCGGCTCGAGATCCGGCAGCGACGCCACCATGCGTTGGTGCAGTCGCGGTCCCTTCGCCGGATCGACCTCCTCTTCGACGAACAGGCCCAGTGTCATGAGGCACAGCATCACCTGCCGGAGCGCTCTCGGCGTGTCCACCCTCGGGTGCTGGGCTGTGTAGGCGTCGACTACGAGTTGGTGCACCGGTCGGAGGGTCGGTTCGCCATACGAGCGGGCCAGGAGCAGCTCGTAGCGGCTCCAGCAGCCGGACGATGCCCGATAGTGATCGGGCGGCAGCGAGCCTGAGGGCGGAGCTGTGAGGCCGCACCCGGGGCAGGGAGGAGAGGATTCGGTGGTGGTCATCGACCAGCGAGGATCTCGGCCCAGAGCCTGACCGTCGCGTGGTGCTCTGCCCACAGCGACCACGTGGACTCGGCCCAGCGTCGGACCGCCGAGCCCTCATCGCCGCGAGCGGCTGCGGCGACGTCCACGATCGTCACGTCGGCAGCGCCGGCCGGGGTGGCGAGGTACGGCCAGTCGTCGAGGCCGAGGGCCGCCAGCACCGTGTCGCTTGCGGTCGACCGGTGGACATTGGCGCGGGAGAGCGGCTCCTGGAAGTCGAAGTGCAGGCACAACGCGATGAGGTGGACAGCGATGGACTGGCGCTGCCGCCGATCGACGTCGGCGTTGCCCGGATGCTGCACGGCGTAGCAATCGACATGGTGGGTACGAGCGAAGGCGTCGGTCGCGGGGTCGAATGCTCGAGTGGCCGACCACTCGCCGTAGAGCGACCAGCAACCTGGCGAGGCCAACATGTACGCGTGCGTCGGCCCGGCGTCGTCCGCGACCAATCCGCCGCATCCGACACAGGGAATGAGGCCGGCGTGCTGGCGAAGCGGTTGGGACATGGACGTGCGTTCTCCGGCGATCAGGCAAGCCGACCCTATCTCGTCCAGACCGCCCGCCTAACCTGCGCGCATGGCCTTCTATCGAGTCGAGGACTGTTCGTTGGCCGAGTTCGCGGGGCTGTGTGAGACGCCGCTCGATCTCGCCGACTATCCCCACGCCGATCGCATCGACGAACGCGTGCTGGTCTACGAAGGGGCATCTCTGGCGGCAGCCGCCGATCGGGACGAGCAGGTCGTGCACAGTGAGCTCGCACGGGCGCTGCTCCACGGCCCAGGGGCGATCATGGTCGAGGGAGCCGTAGAGATCGACGCGGTCGACCGGGCCTCGGTGGTCTACCGGCAGTTGATCGCCGAGCAGCGCAGCGCCGGCGGACCCGCCGGCGACCACTTCGCCGAGAGCGGCGTGAACGACCGGGTGTGGAACTCCCTGGAGAAGCTGGCGTTGGCCGCACCCGACGTCTTCGTCGACTACTTCTCGGCACCCGCCATCGACATCGTGTTCACCGCCTACCTCGGTCCCGGCTACGGCATGAGTGCCCAGGTGAACGTGGTGAACCCCGGAGGGGCCGCGCAATCACCCCATCGGGACTACCACCTCGGCTTCCTCGACGAAGGCGAAGCGGAACGGTATCCCGACCACATCCATCACCTCTCGCCGCTGCTGACCCTCCAGGGCGGCATCGCCCACGATGACGCGCCGCTGGAGACAGGGCCGACCATGCTGCTGCCCGGCTCGCAGCGCTATGACCTCGGCTACATCGCCTGGCAGCGGGACGACTTCATCGAGTACTTCGCCGAGCACCACGTCCAGCTGCCCTTGAAGAAGGGCGACATGCTGTTCTTCAGCCCGGCGTTGTTCCACGGGGCCGGGCACAACCGCACCGAGGACGTGCACCGCATGGTGAACCTGTTGCAGGTCTCATCGGCCTTCGGGCGGAATCTGGAGTCGATCGATCGCCGCGCCATCGTCGAGGCGCTCTATCCGGTCCTGCTCGAACGAGCATCGGCCGGCGAGGAGGGGGTCGTGCGCAGAGCGGTCGCCAGTGGCGGCCACGCCTACCCGTTCCCGACCAACCTCGATCGGGACCAGCCGGTCGATCGTCTCGTGCCTGCCTCGCAGGCCGAGATCGTGATCGAAGCGGCGCTGGCCGGCTGGTCGCTCGAACAGCTCAGGGCCGAGCTCGATCACTACGACTGGCGGCGCCGCAGCCGCTGAACGATGTCAGTCCGTCGCTGACGCAGCGGCCTCTTCGACCTTGGCCCGGTACGCCGCCCACCACCCGGCGTCGCGACGAGGGAGGTTCGTCGCCCCCGGCCGCAGCCCGGCTTGGCCGTCGATCAGCTCGCGGATGATGTCGGCATGCCCGGCGTGCCGATGAGTCTCCGTCGTGATGTGCACCAGGATCTGATGCAGGGTCACCTGGCGGCTGGCCTTCGGCCACCACGGAACCTCGCCCGTGCTGTCCAGCGACAACGCCTCGATCGTGGCGTCGCTGTGGGCCCTCGTGCGTTCGTACAACCCGAGGAT
Organism: Acidimicrobiia bacterium; assembly: GCA_052032125.1. Taxonomy (GTDB): domain Bacteria; phylum Actinomycetota; class Acidimicrobiia; order Spongiisociales; family Spongiisociaceae; genus JBPEXB01. The sequence continues at coordinate 1,811 of JBPEXB010000559.1, read as the reverse complement.
GTCCTCACGCGTCTCCTCGGGCGTCACCCACATGTCGGCGTTGACGTCGGCTCCTCGATCGAACCAGGGGAGTGGCTCTCCGGAGGGCCGGCCGAACACGTCGCCCAGATAGCCGTTCTCGACACTGGCAACATGCTTGACGATGCCCAGCAAGTTGCTGGCGGTCGGCGTCAGCGGGCGCCGCACGTCGTACTCGGAGAGCCCGTCGAGCTTCCACAACAGCGCGTCGCGAGCGACGTCGAGGTAGCGCTTGAGCGTGGCCTTGGCCGCCGACTCATCCATGGTCGGATGATGACACGGCGACACCGGTGCCGCGTCCGATACCCTCTCGGTCGCCATGACACATCTCCTCCACCCCGACCGCCGCGCATGACCGTCATCCGGCTGCTGTCCACCGCGCTCGCCCTGGTGATGGCGGCAGCGATCGTCTGGGCTGCCATCGACGGGGACTTCTCCGCCGACGGTGAGCAGATCCTCGGTCTCCCGTGGGGGGTGGTCTCGATCATCGACGTCTACGTCGGGGCGGCGCTCGTGGCAACCTGGATCTGGTGGCGGGACGGCCCGTCGCAGGGCCTGGTGTGGCTGCTGCTCCTCGTCGTCCTCGGGCACCTCGCCACCGCTCTGTATGTCGCCTGGCGCTCCTGGACGGTGGAATCCGTTCCATCGTTGCTGGCAGGGTCGAGAGCCGGCGTCGACTCGCCGGCATGAGCGAAGTGCGATCGATGGGAGCCCCTCTGCGCGAGGTACAACTCTCCGGCCTCGATTACCTCGCGGCGGTCACCGCGCTGCTCCAGCGCACCCGCGCCGCCCACCCGACGCAGGGTCTCTACGAAGCGGCCGACCTCCAGTGGTGGTGGCGCAGGCCGCGCACCACCGACGCCATGCCCCAACTGTTCTGGTTCGATCGAGACGACCGACCTGAGGCGGCGGTGATCGCCACCCAGTGGGACGGCCGGGTGTCGCTGGATCCCCTCCTGTTGCCGGGCTCCCACCCGGACCTCGTCGGGCATGCGATGGCGCGGGCGCTCGCCCATGCGGGGGAGTGGGGCCTGGACACTGTCGAGATGGAGGTCGATCGGAAGGACCACGCCCTCCAGGAGGTGCTGGCACGCCATGGATTCGAGATCACCGAGCCTGGACTGATGGTCGAGGCGTGGCTCGATGCGGATGACCGGCCCACGGTCAGTCCGCTGCCCGCGGGCTATCGGACAGTGACCCGAGCTGAGATCACGGACCGGCCGCATCATCTCACCACGCGGAACGGGCCGGCCGCCGAGGAGCGCCTCCAGCAGACGTCGCTGTACCGCGCGGATCTCGACCTGGCCGTGCTGGACACCGACGACGACTACGCCGCCTACGGCGTCTTCTGGCACGACCCGGTGACCGCCACGGGCCTGGTCGAGCCCATGCGCACCGAGGAGGTTCATCAGCGACGGGGATTGGCTCGCCACGTCCTGACGAGCGGCATCGATCGGCTGGCAGCCGCCGGCGCGGAGCGGATCAAGATCTGCTTCGCGTCTGAGAACCCGGCAGCGTCCCACCTCTACCAGAGCGTCGGCTTCCGACCCGTGAAGGAGACCGACGTCTACGGCGGCCGGACGCAGGCACCGGCGGCGACGTAGCCACCGCGGGCACCGCCGAAGCGTGAAGGGTCAGGGTCCCCGGGTCCCGGCGCCCGGGTCCCGGCGCCCGGAGGGACCCCCCATGCGGGAGATCGGCTACCTCGACGAGCTGGTGGACGAGTTGGCCAGGGCCAAGGCCATGGTGAAGACTCTCCGGACGCCCTAGGGACCGCCATCCCCGTCCGAATC
>JBPEXB010000558.1:0-1537 GCA_052032125.1 Acidimicrobiia bacterium | reverse complement strand
CCGTCTTCGCCGGGCTCCGCATCTCCGCCGGCCTGTCCGTCATCGGCGCCATCGTCGGCGACTTCTTCTTCGGGCGGGGCGAGCCCGGCATCGGCCAGCTGCTCCAGCGCTACGCCAACCGCCTGCTCGGCGAGCAGTTGCTGGCCTCGATCATCCTGTCCTCGGCGCTCGGTGTCGCCGTGTTCTTGATCTTTGGATGGCTGTCCGACCGAGTCATCGGGAAGTGGCACGCATCCACGTGAAACGGATCCGGTCTGGAGGACCGGGCTCGACCAGGAGGAGAAACCAACCCATGAGAACGAGAATGAGATGGCTGGCCGTTCTCGCCGCCCTGGCGATGGTCGCCGCCGCCTGCGGCAGCGACGACGGGGCCGACGACACGACCGCGGCCACGACTGCCGCCACCACGGCGGCGACCACGGCTGCCACCACCGCGGCCACGACGGCCGAGACCACGGCGGCGACCACCGCCGAGACCACCGAGGCCACCGAGGCGCCGATGGCGGCGCTGTCGGAGGTGTGCCCGAACCCGATCATCATCCAGACGGACTGGTTCCCCGAAGCGGAGCACGGTGCGCTCTATGAGATGGTCGGCACCGGCTACACGATCAACGGCGACGACGGCATCATCAACGGTCCGCTGTTCACAGGTGGTGAGAACCAGGACATCAACATCGAGGTTCGGGCGGGCGGCCCCGCCATCGGGTTCCAGAACCCGATCGACCAGATGTACGTCCAGCAGGAGATCACCCTCGGCTACGTGTCGACCGACGAGGCCGTCTTCGGCGCCGAGGACACCCCGACGCTGGCCGTGGCGGCGCCGCTGGACAAGAACCCGCAGATGATCATGTGGGACCCGGAGACCTATCCGGATGTCACCTCGATCGCCGATCTCGGCGAGGCGGGCATCACGGTGCGGGTCTTCCCGGGAGGCACCTACATCGACGTGCTGGTCGCCCAGGGCATCCTCAGCGCTGATCAGATCGACCCGAGCTACGACGGCGCGCCGGCCGTGTTCGTGGCAGAGGGCGGCGCCATCGCCCAGCAGGGCTTCGCGTCCGCCGAGCCGTGGGTGTACGAGAACGACGTGCCCGAGTGGGGCAAGCCCGTGAACTTCGAGCTGATCCACGACGGTGGGTTCCCGATCTACTCGCAGGCCCTGGCCATCCGCAAGGGCGACCTGGAGTCGATGCGGCCCTGCCTCGAGCAGTTCGTCCCGATCGTGCAGCAGGCCGTGGTCGACTACGCGGCCAGCCCCGATCGTGCCAACGCCATCATCGTGGAGATGGTGATCGACATGGACAGCTTCTGGCAGTACCCGCCCGAGCTGGCCGCCTTCTCGATCGCCAAGCAGCTGGAGATCGGTCTGGTCAGCAACGGCACCGACTCGATCGTGGCCAACATGGACCAGGACCGGGTGCAGGGGGTCATCGACCAGATGATCGCCGCCGGCCTGGACGTGCCGGCCGATCTGACGGCGGCCGACATCACGACCAACGAGTTCATCGACGAGAGCATCGGGCTGCCGTAGAGGCTG
>JBPEXB010000557.1:0-5967 GCA_052032125.1 Acidimicrobiia bacterium | reverse complement strand
CGGGCTGTGCCTCAGCACCTCGGCGTAGGCGGCCGCCACGACGCCCACCTGAAATCGGGTGTCGGCCTCTTCGAAGCGATCGGCCAACACGGTGGCCGGGAGCAGCCCGGGCAGTTCGCTGAACTGGGTCGCACCCGGCTCCCGCCAGCGGAGGTACACGGTGGCGAGCTCGGCCGATCCGAGCCGGCTGGTCGGTTCGGTGAGCATGACCTCGTAGAGGGCCGTCACCTCGTGGCCGGCGCCGATCTCGCCTGCATCGATCGAGTCGTTGCGGAACTGGCTGTCGGCGATCGCCCGGTTCTCGAATCCGATCAGGCGATAGAACTCGACGGTGGCCGGGTTGAACTCGACCTGCACCTTGGCCTCCTCGGCCACGGTCAACAGCGAGCCGGTCAGACCCTCGACGAACAGGCGCTCGGCCTCGGCCTCGGAATCGACGTAGGCGTAGAACCCGTCGCCTCGATCGGCCAGCTGCTCGAGCAGCTCGTCGTTGTAGTTGCCGAGACCGACGCCGATGGCCGCCAGGTTGATACCGATGGCGGCCTGCTCCTGGATCCTCCACAGGATGCTGCCGGCGTCGGTGGCGCCCACGTTGGCCACGCCGTCGCTCGCCAGCACGACACGGTTGATGTGCCCCTCGACGAACGTTGCCTCGGCGAGGTCGTACGCCAGCGTCAGTCCGGCCTCGGCGTTGGTGCTGCCACCCGGCTCCAGCCGGTCGATCGCCGACAGGATGGTGTCCTGGTTCCAGGCCGGGGTCGGGTCGAGCACGATCCATGCGTTGCGGTCGTAGGCCACGATCGCCACGGAGTCGCTGGGCCGCAGCTCCTCGACCAGGGTCGAGAGGGCCTGGCGGACCATGCCGATCCGGTTCCCTTCCCGCATCGAGCCGGAGACGTCGATCACGAAGGTGAGCACGGCATCCGGCCGGGCAGCCTCCGCCACCTCTCTCGCCTTGATGCCGATGCGCACGATGTGGTTGCGGGTGCTCGAGGTGAACGGCGTCGGGGCGCCGTCTGCGTAGACGGCGAAGGTGCCGGCGACCGGAGCCGGATAGCCCTGGTCGAAGAAGTTCACGAACTCCTCCACCCTGACCAGCTCGGGGAGCGGGAGCTCACCGGCTTCGATCCATTGACGGGCCAGCGTGTACGACCCGGTGTCCACATCGAGGGCGAACGTCGAACGGCTGTCGTCTTGCGTGGCCACGAACGGGTTGGTGCCGTAGTCCGTCGCGAACACGTCCGTCGGCGGGTCCTCGGGCGGAAGCTCGAGGGCCGACCGGCCGTGCGGTGCGACGGTGGACTCGACCGCCTCGCTGTACGCGTAGGCGTCGGTGGCGGCGCTGGTGGTCGCCGACGTGGCGGCCGTGGTGGCCGCCGATCCGCCCCGCCGCATGTCCTGGAGCCCGCTGATCGTCCCCTGGGTGGCTTCGGTCCCGGCGAACGTCTCGGCGGTGGAGTCCGCGCTGTCGCCACCACAGGCGGTCGCCACCAGTGCGAGCACGATGGCAACGGCGATGGTCCTCCGCATCGTCGCGTGCTGTCTGGTCATGATGTCTCTCCCTTCCCCTCGCGGGGTTGGGAGTTGGACGGGACGAGGTCGCGATCCGGTTCCCGGCCTGCTCAGAGCAGGCGGTTGAGACGCCCTGTCGCCTCGGTGATCGCCGCGGGGTCCACGGCCACCGACATGCGGGCGAAGCCGGCCCCCTCCCGCCCGAACCAGTGCCCAGGGCTCAACGCCAGGCCGGCCGTCGAGAGGGCTCCGGCGAGGCGGGGTACGTCGAGACCCAGGGCGCGGAAGTCGAGCCATGCCAGATAGGTCGCCTGCTGTGGCATCAGGCGAATCCCGTCTCCGAGCCCGGCCCGCAGCGCCCCGAGGTTCGCCAGCACCAGATCGAGCAGGTCGTCGAGCCATTCGGCGCCGGACCGGTAGGCGGCTTCGAAGGCCGCCATCGAGACCACGTTGTTGCGAGTGAGATGGAGGCGGTTGCTGGCGTCCTTGAAGAGGCGGGCGAGGCGCTCGGACTCGGTGACGAGCAACGTGTCGCAGATGCCGGCCAGCCCGAAGGTCTTGATCGGGCCGTGAGTGGCAGCCCACTCGACGCCGGTGCCGACCGCTGCCTCGGCGAAGGGCGTGAAGGAGTGCGGGGGCAGCGCCAGGTCGGCGTGGATCTCGTCGGCGACGACGACGACGCCGTGCTCGGCGCAGAGACGCGCCACCACGCGCAATTCCTCATGGGTCCACAGCCGCCCGATCGGGTTGTGGGGGTTGCAGAGGATCATCAGGCGCACGTCGGGGTGGGCGAGCACTGCCTCCAGACCGTCGAGATCCATCTGATAGGTGTCGTCCTCCAGGCGGAGCGGGTTGCGCTCGACCCTGCGTCCCGAGGCGACGATCAGCGGCTTGAAGTCCGTGAACACGGGCGGCTGGATCACAACGCCCTCGCCGGGCCCGCTGAGGCCCTCGATGAGCACTCCGATCGAGGTGCCGACGCTCGGGCTCACGAGGGTCGTCATCCCTTCACCACTCCACCCGTGCCGGGTGCCCATCCATTCCCAGAACAGGTGGGCGTGCACGTCCGGTCGGGCCTCGTAGCCGTACCAACCACGCGCGGCCCGTTGCTCGATCGCTCTTCGGATCGGCTCCGCCACCGGCAGATAGGGCTCGGCGATCCAGAGGGGGAGGAGGTCGTCACCTCCGAAGAGACGCCGCAGCCGATCCGGGTCGTGCGCCAGCGCCTGAGGAGGGAGGGCGTCGAACGTCACGAGAGGGAGCCACGCCGTGTCATCGGCACTGCCCTCGTGGGCTCAGGGCACCGGGGCCCGTGCCCACTCAGGAGGCCGGTTCGGTCTCGCCTCGCACGACGCGAACCGGACCGTCGAGGAACCGCTCGTTGGGGACTTCCCAGCTCTGCGCGTCATCCACCACTCGGGTCGACGCCAGCCCGATCGAAGCGATCGTGCCGCGGATCTCGCCGACCTCGACGAAGTCTCCGACGTTGAACCGATCGTCCACGTGGCGGCCCGCCGCCACCTGACGGGCGACCGGTTGGCTGCCGAGACCGAACGCCAGGGCCGCCGCCAGGGCGACCGCCACCAGCGCCGAGCCGATGATGAGCAGGATCAGGTTGGTCGTGACCCCGAACTGGTCGGCCGCGATGACCGACCCGATGATGATGATCACGACCGTGAGCAGTTTCCCGATGCGGGCCGCCATGACCGGGGCTTGCTCGCGCAGGATCTGGGACACCAGCACGCCGAGGATCCGGCCGAGGATGATGGCGGCCACCAGGATCAGGCTGCCGGCGATCGCCTGCGGCAGGTAGGAGATGACGCCCTGGGTGAGCTGGTCGCCGATGTCGGGGTTGTTGGCGGCCAGCACCGCGATCACCCCGCCGAGCACGATGAGCGAGGTGAGCGAGCGGCTCAGCATCCTGCGGGAGTCGTCGTCGAGCAACCGGGAGATCCGCCCACGTCGCAGGATGAACCGGACGACGACGATCAGCGCCAGGACGACCACCGCCGTCGTGGCGATTTGGATCACCAGGTCACTCATCTTCCATCACCTCTTCCTCCACCGACCCCGCAACGTACACCCTGAACGACTGGGCGATGCGCGCAAACGTGCGAAAGGTGCTCGAGAGGGCTGAGGTCAGGAACCACTCGGCCTTCACCGCCGCCACGATCTGGCGGCTCACGTCCACGTCGTAGGTCTCCTCCGACCAGATCTCCGCCAGACGATCCTGGTACTCCTCGGAGTCGAAGACGATCGGCGCCAGCTCGTCGCGCAGGCCGGCGGCGAAGTCGCGCAGGTCGCGATCGGTCAGGTCGGCCATGCTCGCCTCTCGCGGGGCGCGGTCGGGACACGATGCGTCATGCTCGCTCCTCCCAGTCGGCCAACGCTTCGCGCAGCGCTGCCTTTCCCCGGAAGATGCGGGTGCGGACCGTGTTGAGCGGGATGCCGAGCTCCTGCTGGATCTGGTCGTAGCTGAGCAGTTGGAACTCTCTCAGGATCAGGGGTTCCCGCAAGGTCTCGGGCAGCTCCGAGAGGGCCTGGCGCAGTTCGGCGCTCTGCACCCTGGTCTCCACGATCTGATACGTCGTGCGCGTGACCGGCACGTCGGGCACCTCGGCCATCGGAACGTCCTTGCGTCGCCCGACGAGATCGATCGCCAGGTTGGTGGCGATGCGGTAGAGCCACGTGCGGAGCTTGGCGTCCCCACGGAACTTGCGGAGCGAGCGGTAGGCCCGGAAGAAGGTCTCCTGCGCCACCTCCTCGGCGAGGCTGGCGTCGCGCGTCACTCGCAATGCCGCGCCGAAGACGAAGGCCTGATGTCGCCGGACCAGCTCGCCGAACGCCTCGGGTTGCTCGAGCGCAGCCTCGACCAGCTCGATGTCCGTTCGAGTGTCCACCGCGGCGCACCATAACGATTCTGACGGAGGCCCTCCGGCAAAGTTCTGCAGAACTCCGGAGCGGGCGGCCCGTCCCAACCGTGGACACCGACCTGGGGAGCGAGCGAGCGGTGCGTGGTGCCCATGGGCACGCGCCGAGACCGTTCCTCATTCGGAAAGAGGTTCGGCGGGGCGGGCAGGCAGATCCCCCCCTTGCGGTCTGCTCCGCCGGATCAGGGGTGCCGCACGACGGCGAGTTGTGCCCCTTCCCTCCGTTGGTGCGGCACCCCTGGTCTCCACCGCCCCCGTGAGGCTCCTCTGGGCCTCCCGTCCCCGGCGTGAGAGAAAGCACCGGTCAGGGCAGGTACTGCTCGACGACGTCGGTCACGACGCCCTGGTCCACGATCAGCCACACGGGGCACCAGTCAGGGCACGATCCCCCCGTCCCGTGGAAGGACGGCCAGTCGGCCCAGGTGGTGATCACCAACTCGAGGGCTCCGGTCCAGTCGACCCGGTGCGTGGGCGTGTCGGGCTCGAGGACGACGGTCCGCAGTGCCGGGTTCTCGTTGCGGATGTAGACGTCGTTGGGCGCCTCCTCGCCGTCCTCGGCGGCCGCCTCCCAGGCGGCGTCGCCGAACCACAAGCACGCCAGGTCGAAAGTCAACGGCTCGGGGGCGAAGGCGGTGGCGAAGCCGAACCAGACGCCGTCGGGGAGCGGGCCCGATCCCGGCATGCATCCGGACCCGTTGGCGCCGCCGCTGTTCGCTTGCGGCTGGGCCCAGCTCGGATCGATGCCGAAGGGGGAGGGAGCTGCGGCGACGGCAGTGTCGGGCGTGCTGGTGGTGGCCGGAACGGTCGTGGTGGTCGACACCGGCGAGGTCGTCGTGGAAAGCGCCTCTGTCGAGGTGGTCGCATCGCTCGTCGAGGCATTGCTCGTGGAGGCAGGGCTCGTCGAGGCTGAAGTCGTTGCGGTGGTGGCGCCGGTCGTGGTCTCCGAGGCTCCGTCGCCACAGGCGGCCGCCGCCAGCACCAACACGAGGAGCGGGACCAGTCGTCGCATCACCCCCCGAACGTAGACCGCTGGTGCAGACGCTCCCAGGGCCGAAAGTCGCACCTCGATCGGTACCCTCTTCCCATGCAGCCCACCAAGCTGAACGTCGTCTTCTACTGGGTCACGGACGTCGACGACTCGCTGCCGTTCTACCGCGACCTCGGGCTCGAGCCCGGCGCTCGGTACGGCGACTGGCAAGAGCTGCAGATCGGCGGGACCTGTCGCTTCGCCATCCACGGGGGCCGTCCCAGCACCGTCGCCGGTCCCAACGCTCAGGCCAGCCTGGAGGTCGACGACCTGGCCGCGGCGATGCAGCACCTGGCCGAGCGGGGGCACCACCCGGTGGAGGGTGTGACCGACACGGGCTCCACCCGCTTCACCACCTACGCCGACCCGGACGGCAATCTCATCCAGGTGCTCGAGGTCACCTGACCGGCGTGGTCGCCGATCTGGTCTTCTTCACGGCGGTGTCCTTCCTCTTGCTCCATGAGATGGACGCCATCGACAAGAAGGAGTGGCAGCTGC
>JBPEXB010000556.1:0-3473 GCA_052032125.1 Acidimicrobiia bacterium | reverse complement strand
GTACCAGGTACCCAGTACTGAGTACTCACTGAACGGCCGGAGGCCGTTCAGTGGTAGTTCGTCGTCATCAGGAAGCCGATGCCGATGGCCAGCAAGCCGCCGAGGAGGAGCCACTGGCTCGTCTCGAACACGTAGCGCACCACGACCATGACCACGCCCAGGCCCATGAGGCCGAACATCGTGTAGACGTACCAGGCGGGTGACTCCTTGGCGTCGCGCTCGCGGGCGGCGACGGCGCTCTTGGGCGGCGTCGGACGGCGAACCGTCTTGCTCTTGCGGCGTCCTTTGGATTCAGGCATGGCATCAAGAGTACTCAGTACCGAGTACTCAGTACCAGGCACCGCTCAGCGATTGATCAGCCACACGGTCCAGACCAACAACAACGCCAGCACGATGTTCACCACGCGCCGGGCCTTGGGGTCCTCCAACAGTCGGCCCATCAGGGTGCCGCCGCCCGCCCAGACGAGGATGCTCGGGACCAACACGAGCCCGAAGGTGGCGGCGAGCACGGCGACCGAGCCGACCACGCCTCGGTCCGGGGGGATGAAGCTGCTCCCGGCCGTGATCGTCATCACCCAGGCCTTCGGGTTGGCGTACTGAAAGGCCGCTGCCTCCCAGAACGTGAACGGTCGGGCCTGCGTGGTCTCCGCACCACCGGCGGCGGTCGCCACCCGGTAGGCCAGGTACAACAGGTAGGCCGAGCCGATGATGCGCAGCGTCGTCGACATCCATGGTGCTCGCTGGAACAGTGCGCCGAGCCCGGATGACGTTGCGATCAGCAACGACAGGAACCCGGCCACGATGCCGGCGATGTGGGGAACGGTGCGCCGCAGCCCGAAGTTCAGGCCCGACGCCCACAGCATGACGTTGTTGGGCCCGGGGGTGATCGCCGCCACCAGGGCGAAGAGGGCGATGGCGGGGATGTCCACGGTTCAGCGCAGGTAGCGGAGGCCGGCCGCGGCCGGCTGGAAGCCACACGCCTCGAGGTAGAAGGGGGCGAGGTCGTCCTCGAAGTCAACATGCAGCCACTCGCAACCCGCGGCCGCCGCCTCGGTCGCCGCCATCTCGACCATCGCCTGCCCGATGCCGCGGCGCTGCGCCCGGGCGGCGACGATCACGTCCTGCAGCCAGGCGTGGGTGAGGCCGTCCCAAACCACGTTCGTGAATCCGACCAGCTCGTCCCCCTCGTATGCCGTCACCCAGCCGAGGCTGTGGCGGTGGACCAGCCCCTCCCAGTCGTCGTCGAACGGCTCGTGACCGAAGGCGTCGCCGTGCAACCGGTTGACGGCCGCGCTGTCCACGGCGCCTCGCCACGTGAAGGTGGGGTCGGGCATCCCGGCACCCTACGCCCCCGGACGGCGTTGTCCGCCCGGGCGCCACGCTCCTAACCTCGCGCCATGCGCGTGCTCGTGCTCGACAACTACGACAGCTTCACCTACAACCTGGTGCAGTACCTCGGTGAGCTGGGGGCGGAGCCCACCGTCGTCCGCAACGACGAGTTGGACGCCGCGGCTGCCGTCGAGCTGTCACCCGAGCGCGTCGTGATCTCACCCGGACCGGGTCGTCCGGAGGATGCCGGTCATTCGATCGAGTACATCCACGCGTTCGCCGGCACCACACCGATCCTCGGAGTGTGCCTCGGTCACCAGGCGATCGTGACGGCGTTCGGGGGCACCGTCGACCTGGCGCCCTCGGTGATGCATGGCAAGACGTCGTCGGTCCGTCACGACGGCGAGGGTGTCTTCTCGGGTCTGGAGAACCCGTTCGTGGCCACCCGCTACCACTCGTTGGCCGCCGAGGCGCTCCCCGACGTGCTGGAGCCTTGTGCCTGGAGCGAGGACGACGTCGTGCAGGGCGTGCGGCACACGCAGCTGCCCATCCACGGCGTCCAATTCCACCCCGAGAGCGTCCTCACCGCCGAGGGCATGGCGATGCTCAAGAACTTTCTCACCGGTTGAGCTACACCCAGGGGCTGTTGGAGTTCGTGCTCCCGAATGAGGCGCCCTCGGCGAATCGGCTGAACCGGAACGGGACGAGCTCATCCGGCATCTCGTCGTGGACGAGCAGCTGCGACACGAGCTTGCCGACGCCGATCATCTTGAATCCGTGGTTGGAGTCGGCGATGACGAAGGCGTTGTCGACGACACGGTCGAAGATCGGCACGTTGTCCGGGGTGAAGGCCCCGATCCCGCCGTTGCGACGCTCCTTGAAGTACGGACGGATGCCCTCGAAGCGCTTGAACAGCAGGCCGAGCGTGGCGCAGTAGTAATCCGCGAACCACTCGTCCGCCTGGTACTCGTCGTTGAGGTGACCGTACGGGTCCGGGTTGGCCTGCGGTCCGAGCTGGATCGGGATCGTGCCCCCCTGCAGCCCGGGCACGCCCACTCGCTCGGCCGCGTACCGCATGTAGGTGTACACGTGGTCCTTGAGCAGCCGGCCGTCGTCGGCGTACACGGGGGTGTCCATCAGCTCGACGTGGAGGACCGGCGAGTCCTTCATCTGAGCGGTCCGGAAGTCGACCCCGTCGGGGAGGATGACCTCACCCTCGAGCAGCCGCCAGTACGTCCACATGTCCTTGTCGCTGACGACCGTCCCGTCGGCGTACTTCATGTCGAGCTTCGACGGGCCGCCGAGCCACTCCCAGTGACGCGGTGTCCAGGCGCCCGCTCCGACGATCAGCTGCTCGCAGGAGATGGAGCCGGCCGTCGTCTCGACCGCCGTCACCGAGCCGGAGGCATCGGTCGTGTACCCGGTGACGGCGACGCCGTAGACCCGCTGCACGCCCCACTGGCGGCACTTCTGGTCGAGGCCCCACATCACCATGTGCGTCCCGGCGTACCCGGAGCGGTGCTCGTGCAACGCCACATGCGCCGAGCCGATCTTGTAGTCGGGCCACAGGTCGGTCAGGAAACGGTGGGCGTCGCCGCCGACATACAGGTCCGAGCGGAACCCGGAGGCATTCTGCGATTGGTGGATGCGGTGATAGTCCTCCACCTGGTTCTCTTCGCCGACCGAGATGTAGCCGACCTGCTGGAACCCGAAGTTGATCGGATCGGACTCCCACACCTCGACGCTGGCGCGCAGGATCGAGTGCAGCGGTCCGGTCATGTACATGTTGCGAACGCACCCGCAGGCGAGGCCGGTGGCGCCCGCCCCCGGTCCCTGCTTGTCGATCACGACGACGTCGCTGCCACGTCCGCGGCCGCTCTTCTCCAGGGCCATGGCCAGGTGATACGCCGTCGACATGCCGTGGATGCCCGCTCCCACGACCACGAAGCGGGCGCTCTCGGGGAGCGGGCTCGGATCGGTCACCGGGATCACGGCCGGGTTCTCCAGCACACCTGCGACCTCGCTCGGCAGGGGTCGGTTGGGGAACGGATACCACTGGTTGTGATCTGTGGGGTTGGGCACCCGGGTGTGGGTCACGTTGGCCTTCTCTCGGCGACGCGGAGGAGCGTACACCCGCCTAGCTC
>JBPEXB010000555.1:0-3221 GCA_052032125.1 Acidimicrobiia bacterium | reverse complement strand
GACCGACACCCAGCCCGGCCCGGATCGCAGCTCGGGGAGGTCCCGGTCGAGGAGCGACAGGTCCTGGTCGACGAGGCTGGCCAGCACCGCCAGCCGGTCGGTGACGCCGGGGGCCAGCCCCAGCTCCCACTCGGCCAGCGCCCGACGGATGCGCACCCGACGAAAACGCTCGTCGGCATTGGCGGGATCGTCCACGCAGGGGAGGCCGAGCAGCGTTGCCAGCTCGCGGGTGGTGGCACGGGACACGTCGAGCAGCGGCCGCACCAGACCGTCTCCTGTCCGGCGGATGCCACGCAGTCCGTCCAATCCGCTGCCCCACATGAGGTTGCCCACCACCGTCTCGGCCTGGTCGGTGGCGGTGTGGCCGGTGGCGATCACGCGCCCCTCCCATCGTGCCGAGGTCAGGGCGGCGTAACGAGCCTCACGGGCCGCGGCTTCGGGCGAACCAGGCGCCGACACCTCGACGGGCAGCGTCACCAGGTCGAGGGAGACGGCGGCTGCGACACCTGCGGCCGCCGAAGCGAGCCGGTCCGACGCCGGCCATCCGTGATGCACGTGCAGGCATCTCGGGCGGCCGCCGAGACGGACGATGGCCCACGCCAGCACCGCGCTGTCCGCCCCGCCGCTGAGGGCGACGTCGGTGTGCGATGGGTCGTCGAGAGCGCTGTCGACCGCCGCGAGCACCCGCTCGCCGAGCTCGGTCAGGCGACGCGAGCCAGCCATGTGTCCGGGTGGTCGATCTCGGCGCGAGTCGGCAGCGTCTCCGGGGAAGTCCACGCCAGATCCAGCGTCGACCAGCCGGCCCGCGCCTCCACGCGCTTGACGAAGGATTCGCCGAGCTCGTACTGCTTGAGCTTCATCTCCATGCCGGTCAGCTTCAGCAGCGCTGCGGTGCGGGGATCGTTGCGCCGCCGCTTGAGCAGCGCCGACATGCGAGCCTGGGACACGAGCTCGCGAGCCCCGATGCGGTCCATCACGACGTGGCCGTGACCTTCGAGCAACGACATCAGCGCCTGCACCTTGTCCAGGTGGTCCCGTTGAGTCGGCGTGGCCATGAGGCCCAACAGCCCCGACTCACCGATCAAGGGGCGGCCCTCCGACGTGGCGTCCCGGAAGTCGGCGACGAGGCGGGCGAGCCGCGACCCCTCGGGCTTGGCCAGCGAGACGAGCTCCTTGACCAGCCCGAAGAAGTAGTCGCGCATCCAGGGCACGCCGACGAACTGAAGGCGGTGCGTCGCCTCGTGGAGGGCGAGCCAAAAGCGGAATTCCGACGGCTTGAACTGGTGCTGACGCTCGAGGGACAGGATGTTGGGGGCCAGCAAGAACACGACGTCGCCGCGATCGTCCGACGGGAGCACGAGCTCGTACTGGCCGAGCACCCGACGCGACAGGACGCCGAGCAGCGCTCCCATCTCGGCTGCCATGAAGCGGCGCGACAGCGCCCCGCGGGTCCCGCCTTCGGCCAGGGTCTCGGCGAGCTGGCGCTCGGCCGGCTCCAGCAGCTCGGCGAAGAAGGACAGGTTGCGCTCCACCCAGACCGGCCGGCCCACCACGGCCACCTCGGGTTCGCCGCCCCCGGTGAGCCCGGTCTCCTCCTCCACCATCGAGGCGGCCCGGCGAACGATGCCGGGAGCTTGCTCCTCGAGCGCCCGGCCGTGATACCCCTCGGCGAGCGGGTAGGTCCCGGCCACCCGCGAGGCGATCCGGGCGGCGGTGTGCCAAGGAATCGTGGAGGTGGCGGTGGCGCTCACATGATGAGCGTACCGGGTGTGCGGTCTTGGGCACTCAGCTACTCAGTACTCGGTACTCAGTACTGAGTACTCAGTACCTTGCTGCCTCCGCCAGGCCCGAGCTCACTCCACTACTCGGTAGCGATTCCGTGTCACCCGCACGAAGTACATGAAGATGGTCCCGACCACGGCGAGGGTGCCGAGGACGAGCGTGGCGGGCACCAGGAAGCGGTACGACCACTCCGGATCCTCACCGGCCGGGTCTTCCTCGGGAATCTCGACGGCCGGGGTCGGCACGTCTCCCGCGGGGACGGTCGTCTCCGTCTCGGTCTCGGTGGCCGGCTCGTCGGTCGCCAGGGTGTCCTGGGCGAGGGCCGGCAGCGCCATGGCGAGGATGGCGACGACGGCGAGGACCAGCAGTGAGCGACGGGTGGTGGTCGACATGGCGGGCACTGTACCAGCCGGAACCCTCGTCTCGGCTGTGCTCAGTCGGCGGTCGAGCCGTTGGGACGGTGGTCCTTCAGATAGGCGTGGAGCCGCTCGAGGAACTCGGGCGGCGGCTCTTCCTGAGCGCGCTCTCGGATGACGATCTTGAGCCGTTCCTCGAAGTTGAACGCACCCGAGCAGTCGCGGCACTTGCGCAGATGGCGGCGCACGCGGAAGCGTCGATAGACGGTCACCTCGCCGTCGAGGTAGGGATAGAGGCGTCTCAGCGCATCGTCACAGTTGCTATTCACCCCGAGCTCCGTCTCCATCTCGGTCGGACCGCGGACCCACGAGTCCGCGCTCCTGGGCAAACTCCCACAACGTTTTCTGCAGCGACTTTCTTCCCCGGTGCAGGCGCGACATGACAGTACCGATCGGCACGTCGAGGATCTCGGCGATCTCCTTGTAGGAGAACCCCTCGACATCGGCGAGCAGGACCGGCATCCGGAAGTGCTCCGGCAGCGAGTCGATGGCGTCGCGCACGTCCTTGTCCACGAACGAGTCGAGCACCTCGATCTCGGCCGAGCGGCTCGCCGAGCCGGCCTCCCCGGAACCGATCCGCTTGTACAGGTAGAGGTCTTCGACCTCGCCCAGGTCGACCTCGTTGGGCCGGCGCTGCTTCTTGCGATACCGGTTGATGTAGGTGTTGGTCAGGATGCGATACAGCCAGGCCTTGAGGTTGGTGCCCTCCTGGAAGGAGTCGTAGGCCCGATAGGCCTTGAGGTAGGTCTCCTGCACGACATCTTCGGCATCGGCCGGATTGCGGGTCATCCGCAGCGCCGCCGAGTACAGCTGCGGCGCGAACTGCATCGCATCCGCCTCGAAGTTCGCCTGATCGGCCACCGCTGTCCCTTGCCGTCGTCGCGCTGGGGACGGTACCAGCCTGGTGATGACGGCTCGACGCCCTCATCACCAGGAGTACTGAGTACTGAGTACTGAGTACCGACCAAGGGGGTGCGGGAGGGGGAGGCGCTCCGCGGCACACGAGTACCGAGTACTCGGTAC
>JBPEXB010000554.1:0-2910 GCA_052032125.1 Acidimicrobiia bacterium | reverse complement strand
ACCGAGCGAGCCGCGCAACGACTTCCGAGCCCGCCCGACATCTTCGAGCTCGACATCAACGAGCCGTCCGACATGGAAGCTCTGGTCGCCGCGCTCGGTGATCGTTGGGGCGCCGTGGACGGGGCACTCCACGCGATCGCCTTTGCCCCCGAGGACGCCCTCGGCGGCAACTTCCTCACGGCCCCGGCCGAGAGCGCCGCCACCGCCTTCACGACATCGGCCTTCAGCTACAAGACGCTGGCGGTGGGCCTGCGCCCGCTCCTCGAGGCGGCAGGCGGCGGATCGCTCGTCACGCTCGACTTCGACAACAGCACGCAGGCGTGGCCCGGCTACGACTGGATGGGGGTCGCCAAGGCGGCGCTGGCGTCCGTCACCCGCTACCTGGCCAGAGACCTCGGCTCGTCCAACATCCGCGTGAACGCAGTGTCGGCCGGGCCGCTGACGACGGTGGCGGCCAAGGGCATCGCCGGCTTCACGGACTTCATCGACGTCTGGGACGACCGGGCCCCGCTCGAGTGGGACGCCACCGATCCCGGGCCGGTGGCCGACATGATCTGCGTGATGCTGTCGGATTTCTCGAAGAAGGTGACCGGTGAGGTGATCCGGGTGGACGGCGGATTCCACGCTGTTGCGGCGGCGATCAGCTCAGCACCCGAATAGCGTTTCGCGAGATCGAGCCGGGGGCCCGCGGGAGGACCACGTTGAAGGTGGCGCCTCCGCCCGGCGTGTCGAACAGCTCGATCTGACCGCCCATCGCATCCACCAGGCCGCGGACGATGTGGAGGCCGAGACCGGTCCCGCCGTGGGATCGGGTCGCCGACGGTTCCAGCTGGGTGAACCGATCGAAGACCGCGTTGCGCTGCGCCTCCCCGATCCCGGGTCCGTGGTCCACGACGGAGATGGTGAGCTGGCCGCCCCCGCGAGGGGTGGCGACGATCTCCACGGGCGCTCCGTCCGCGTACTTGATGGCGTTCTGTACGAGGTTGATGAGCACCCGGTGCAGGTGGTCGGAGTCGGCCTCGATGCCCTCGACCCGATGGTGCACGTCGATGGTGACCCGGCGATCCGCTTCCGGGATCTCGTCCACCACCGATTCGATGAACGACGGGAGGTCGATCGGCACGGGATGCTGGGGCAACGCGCCGTTTTCGATGCGCGAGACCATCAGGAGGTCTTCGATGAGCCGGCGCAGCCGGTCGGTCTGGGTTCTCGCCGAGGACAGCAGTTCCTTGGCCGCCGGGCGTTCCGGTGCCAGCTCCGGTCGGTCGAGCGTGGCCAGGGCCCCGATGATGGAGGTCAGCGGCGTACGCAGCTCGTGGCTGACCACCGAGACGAAGTCGGTCTTCATCCTGGCCAACTCCTCCATGCGGCGGCTCGTCTCGGCCGCGGCGGCGTAGCGATCGAGTTGGGCGAGCACGAGGGCGGCGGGGGCGGCCAGTGACTCGAGGTCTTCGAGGTCCTGCTGGGTGTAGGCGCCGGTGCGCTTGTCGCCGAGCACCATCAGGCCGAGCACCTTGCGATCGACCCGCAGGGTGACGATCAGCGCCTGATCGAGCCCCAGCTCGCCGAGCAAGCCGTGGTCGTCCGGGCGGGCGGCGATGCCCTCGAGGATGGCCGGGGTCTGGGTCAGGAAGACCTCACACAGCGGATCCCGCCCCTGCAGGGCGATCCGATAGCCGGCAATCTCGAGCGAGTGCCCGGCCGCCCAGATCGGCGACACGACCTCGAGGTGCGAGCCGACGTCGTCGCGCAGCAACACCACGCCGACCTCGCTGTCCAGGTAGGTGCCGATGCGGCCGACCAGCTCCGGGAGGACGTTCTCGAGGCTGTCGCCGGCGGCGATGGTCCTCGACACCTCGTAGAGCCGCTCGAAGCTGACCTCCTTGCGGGCCAGCTCGTCCTCCTGGAGGGCGACCCGGGTGAGGCTGTTGGCCAGTGCGATCGTGACGACCCGGGTGATCAGGGCGACGGCACCGAAGGCGACCGCCGGCACGGCGAGGCTGCCGACCGTGCGGTCGTGGCCCTGGATGACCGGGATGAGGAGGTAGGAGGCGATGGCGACGAACGTGACCCACATCAATGGTCGGGTCCGGCCGATGACGGCCACGAACACGATCACAGCGAGGTAGAGCCCCAGGGTGGCGTTGGCCAGATCCTCGATGCTGAGGGCGGCACCGAGTGCTGCCAGCATCACCGTCGCCCACAACCAGAGCAGCACCGTGCCGGTCCTCGTGTGCAGCGCCGTGTCCCAGCGGATGAGGTTGAGCCCGGCCAGCATGGCGGCCACACCGATCGTGGCGGCTTGCGCAGGCGGCTCCGAGAGCACCTGGAGGCGGATGCCCTCGACGATCAGGACCCCGACGACCACCCACGACGAGTTGAGGCCGATCCGGATGGCGCGCACACGGAAGCTCGAGAGCGGATGGACGTCTCGAATGTCGGTCATGGGTGATGCGTGCCTGGGTGCCTCGGCATCCGCAGGCCTCCTCGGTAACCTCGGTCATCGGTGTTATCGACACGCCGAACCGCCCTCCATAGGGCGTTGACACAGACCCGAGCAGAGCAGGAGATCCGTGAACGACGTCGTCATACGAGGGTCCCGGTGGCCCTGAAGACGTACGCCGACGGAAGGCTGTTCGGCGAGCGGTTCGGTGCCGGCCCCGTCCGGGTCGTCGCCCTGCACGGCTGGGGGCGAACCCGCTCCGACTTCGACCAAGTGCTGGACGGGCTCGACGCCATCGCCCTCGACCTCCCCGGATTCGGTGCCAGCCCGGCTCCCGATGATGTCCTGGGGGCGCACGGCTACGCGGCCGTCGTTGCCCCCGTCGTCGAGGAGATCGGTGCGCCGGTGGTGCTGGTGGGCCACTCCTTCGGAGGCCGGGTCGCCATCGCCTTGGCCGCCGATCGCCC
>JBPEXB010000553.1:0-3121 GCA_052032125.1 Acidimicrobiia bacterium | reverse complement strand
GGTGAACGGCGCTCTCGCCACAGAGGCACCATCGCTGGAGCCGGGACGAGCACTCGACGTCGGGTGCGGTGAGGGCGCCGACGCCATCTGGCTCGCGGCACGTGGCTGGGAGGTCACCGGCGTCGACATCTCCCAGCTCGCGCTCGACCGCGCCCGGGCGACGGCCGACGCCGCAGGGATCGAGGTCACGTGGCACCAGGCCGACGTCGCCGTCGATCCACCGAAGCCGGAGGCCTACGACCTGGTCTCGGTCTTCTACCCGGCGCTACGCCACAGCGAGGACGACGCCGCAATCCGGGCGCTGATCGATGCCGTCGCACCAAGCGGGACGCTGCTCGTCGTCGGCCACGACGTCGATTCGATGAAGCACCACCACGTCGGCTTCGACCCCGACGACTACGTGCAGCCGCCCGACGTCGCCGGTCGACTCGGCGACGACTGGACGATCGAGGTGGACGAGGTGCGTGACCGCATCCGGCCCCCTGGCCACGACGGCCCGGACATCCCGGACCGGGTGCTGCGCGCCCGGCGCTCGGCCTGAGGGCTACGAGCGGGCGGCGCCCGTCGGCACGAGGTCCGGCCCCAGCAGCTCGGCCATGTTCCCGTAGTAGAAGCGGTCCTTGACCGCCTCGTCGACTCCCTCCATCGTCGCCTCGAACTTGGCGAGCGGGTCCCGGCCACCCTCGGGGTGCGGGTAATCGGTCGAGAACATGAACAGCTCCTCGCCGGCCTGCTCCATCATCCACCCCACCGGCTCGCCGGGGAACGGCGTGAACTTGAGGTGCTTGCGGACGTAGTCCGTGGGGGCCATCGCCAGGTTCTGCAGCGGCTCCTCGGTGCGACGGAACGCCCGTTGCGCGAACTCGAGTTGGTGCAGCCACGAGACGACCCAGCTGGCACCTTCCTCGATCGCCGCGCCGCGGAGGTCGGGGAAGGTGTCGAAGAGGCCGTCGAGGATGAGCGTGCCGAGGAACAGCACGGGCGAGTTGGCGATCGCGAGGAAGTCCTTGGACCGGATGTTCTCGCCGCCCCCGAGGTGGTCGCTGACCGGGCGGCCGTTGTTGTGGAACGCACGGTCGAGCAACCGACCGCCGCCTCCGATGTGGAGGACGAACGGCACCTTGCTGTCGTTCAGGAGCGACCAGAACGGATCGAGGTCCGGGTGCGTCGGCGAGCGATCACCGGCGGCGGTCGAGGGCACGTGGATCGCGGCCGAACCCAGCTCGATCGCCTCCTCGAGGCAGTCGACGGCACGGTCGGGGTCGTGCAGCGGCACGAACGCGACGGGCAGCAAGCGATCGTCGCCGTCGCAGAACTCGGCGATGGCGCGGTTGTGGGCGTGGCTGCCGGCGTAGAGGAGATCGAGGTCCTTCCCCATGAAGAGCGCCGTGGCGACGGTGGCGAAGACCAGCTGGCCGTCGAACCCGAACATGTCGACCACGTGGGTCCGCTCCGCGGGGTCGAACGCCCCCATGGCGTTCCAGCCCTTGTCGATGAGGAGGCGCTCCTCCGCTTCGCTCCGCGCAGTGTCGTCGGAGCGGCGGCGCTCGGCAGCGGCCTGCACCTTCTCCATCATCGGCGCGAGCACCGAGCCGGTGCCGGAGCGGAGCCGGTCACGCATGCCGGACTCGATGTGGTCGTCGAGGAACCCCGGCAGCTCCATGATGTGGCTGTCGGCGTCGAGGGTGCGCCGACCGGCGTAGGTCCCAGCGTTGCTCATCGTCTCGTGCTCCTTGGTTGCACTTTGTCACCAGCGAGGTCGAGAGCATCGAAACACGACTGGTGACAAAATGCAACCAGTCACCTGGCAGACTGCCGGCGTGGCCATGACGACCTCCGGATCGAGCAGCGCCGAACGGCTCTCGGCCGACGAGCGACGCCAGCACCTGCTGGACGAGGCGATGGCGATGGTCCTCGAGCATGGGCCGACCGCCGTCTCGATGGGTGCAGTCGCCGATGCCGCCGGCGTGACCCGTGCGCTCGTCTACAAGCACTTCGAGAACAAGGACGCCCTGCTGGTCGAGCTGTACCGCCGTGAGGCGACAGCGCTCGACGCCGCCATCCGCGAGCGGGTCGCCGATGCCGACGACGGCTTTGAACCGAAGCTCCGGGCGTTCATCGGCGCGTCGCTCGACGCCGTCGGCGCCGAAGGTCAGATCTTCACGCTGCTCCGTGGCGCCCGGGACGACGGCACCGCCCGGCGGGACCAGCGCCGGTGGGACCGCCGCACGGTCGGGTACTTCGTCGACCTGGCCGTGCGCGACCTCGGCGTCCCCGAGGAAGAGGCCCGCTCTGCCATCGGCGTCCTCTTCACCGGCATCCAGGCCCTGCTCTTCCAGCTTCGGCGCTCCCCCGGCGACGACCGCCGGCGCTTCCTCGAGGACACCTACGTCGCTGTGACACTCGGCGCCCTCGACCGCCTCGCCGGCCGCTGACCACGACTGTTCGCCATTTCAAGGCGACGTGTGGACCGATCTGCCCGTTCGGGGGCTGATCCGTCCACACGTCCGGATCACAGCGGGATCCGTGGACCGATCAGCCCGTCGACGGGCCTATTCGTCCACACGTCTGAGAGACCGGGTCAGACCTCCGACTGGGCACGTATCCTGCGGGTGGCGCGGCGGCGGGACCGGGCTCTGACCAGCGGCGAACCCGAAGGGTGGGGACATGGGACAAGAGGACGGCGGGCCCGGTGATGGCACGGTCGACCCGCCACATCCGGGATGGTGGTTGGCGTCCGACGGACGCTGGAACCCGCCCCAACCCGGAACCTCACCAGCGCCACCACCGCCGCCGCCGCCCGGGTACACCGACGACGCGTCACCCCCGCCCAGCAACGGTGCGGCGACCGCGGCACTGACGGTTGGCATTCTCTCGATCCTCTTGTTCTGGGCGTTCGGTCTGGGCGGGATCCTCGGGATCGTTGCGATCATCCTGGGAATCCGAGGTACCAAGCTCGCCGCCACCCGCCCCGCACGCCCGGGCAACGGACTCGCCGTAGGCGGCATCGTGACCGGCGCCATCGGCGCATTCTTCGGCCTGATCATCGGGTTGATCGTCGCCATCTCGTTCCTGGGCTCGGAAGCCCAGGTCGAGTTCGAGCAGATCGGCGAGGAACTCG
>JBPEXB010000552.1:0-9157 GCA_052032125.1 Acidimicrobiia bacterium | reverse complement strand
CCTGCACAAAAAGATCGTACGCGCCGGGATGGAAAACCCGGGGAGGGAGCTGGCCCATCCCGGCGGCGCACGATGCGATGAGACCACGCTCGCCTTAGCGGCGAGCTCCGTGGACCGGGAGCGGTCTCAGCAGTTGGACGTTCCGCTCAGTCCGCCGGTTCCCGGATCTTCGTCACGCCGGTCAGGCTGCGTGCGGCAACGAGGGCCAGGTAGGCCAGCATCGCCAGGATCTGGACCCAGTCGCCCCACCGTGTGTAGAGCGTGGGGCCGGCCGCCCGAGCCGACACGACGCCCTCGACGACAGCTCGCTCGTAGAGGTCGGTGAGGCCTTCGATCCGGCCGTCGGCGTGGACGATGGCGCTCCTCCCGGTGACGGCGGCGTGCACGATGTCGATCCCGAACTCCGCCGCCCGCATCCGGCTGATGGCGAGGAGCTGGTCGCTCGCCGGCGTCTCTCCGTAGCTCGCCTCGTTGGTGGCCACCACGATGAACGCCGCGCCCTCACGCACAGCTTCGCGCTCGTATCGGGCGAACGCCCCTTCGTAGGAGATGACCGAGGCGAACGGCACCCCGTCGAGATCGAACACCACCGGTTCGTTGCCGGGGAGCATGTCGCGGGGCACACGGTCGAGCGCCGGGATCCAGTCGAGCAGGGCGCGCAGCGGCACGTACTCACCGAACGGCACCGGGTGGCGCTTTCGATACTCGGCGACGATGTCGCCGCCCTCGTCGAAGACGACGTTGGCGTTGATGAAGTTCTCGGGTCCCGCGTCTCGATCACCGCCCACGAGGACCATGGAGCCGATCCGGCGCGCCTGTGCCCCGATGAGGTCGCCGATCGCCGGGAACTGCACGGGGTCGGTGACCGCCCCCGTGGAGCTCTCGGGCCACACGATCAGATCGGCCGACCCCGTTGCCAATTCGGCGGTCAGCGCCAGGTGGCTCTCGAAGATCAGCGTCCGCTCGTTGGGACACCGGGTTCCCGGACATGGAGAGTTCCCCTGCACGATGGTGACGGATCTCTCCGGCCCGTCGGGGACGGCCGGCCACACGTTGCCGGCCACCGCCACCAGCGCCACCGCCCCGACAGCGGCCAGCGGTACCCGCACGTCGATCCTGCCTCGCACCCACAGGACGACGACGGTGGCGACCGCGATCAGCACCACCGTCCAACCCGACGACCCGATCCATTGGGCCGAGGGACGCAACGGCGTGCTGCTGACGGTCAAGCCGGGCGCACCCCAAGGAAACCCGCCGTAGGGCCAGCGGAGCCGGATGAACTCGGCCAGGGCGACGCCGCCAGAGGCGGCGAGCACCTGGATCGACGCGGAAGCGTCTCGCGCCCCGAAGACCGCCGCCCCGACGATGATCCACGGCGCCGCCTGCAGCAGCACCAGCGGGTAGAACGCCAGCAGCTCCACCTCAGAGAGCCACCACAGCAGCACGCCGAAGAAGGCGACGGCGAACAGATAGGCCGACCAGCGGGCCACCCGAGCAGAGGGCGCCGTCGCCAGGAGCCACACCAGCCCGGTGAGTCCCGCCCAGGCGGGCAGCGTCCATTCGAAGGGCGGGAACCCGAGCACCAGCAACAACCCGGCGGCAACCGCTGCGACCAGCCGAAGCCGAACGGACACCAGTGGCCTCGTAGCTGGGGGTGCCGACGTCATCGGCCGGATTGTATGGCGGGGCCTGCAGCACTCGACATGACACGGCGCGACCCCACGCGGTCCGTACCATCGCCGAGGTGTCTCCCGACCGCTCGCTCGACCTCTCTCTCGACCGTGACCTGGCCGTCGCAGCGGCGCTGGCCGGCGCCGAAGTGGTGCGCGAGCGCTTCGGGACCGCGGTCACCTCGGAGCTGAAAGGGGCGGTCGACCCGGTCTCGGAAGTGGACCGGGCAGCCGAGGAGGCCATCCTCGAGCTGATCACCGAACACCGCCCGGCGGACGCGATCCTGGCGGAGGAGTCGGGCGGCGCGACGGCGACGGGCGGGCGCCGCTGGATCGTCGACCCGCTGGACGGGACCGTCAACTTCCTGCACGGCATCCCACACGTCGGCGTGTCGGTGGCCGTCTGGGAAGACGACGATCCTGTCGCCGGAGCCGTCGTCGACGTCACCAGGCGTGAAGTCTTCAGCGCCGCGGCTGGGCGAGGGGCGTGGCTCGGTGAGCGGCGCATCCACGTCTCGTCGCGAGCGACGCTGGCCGAGTGCGTCATCGGAACCGGGTATCCCTACGATCGCGACGTGCACGGGGCCGCCTATGCGGCGGCGGTTGGCGCGGTCGTGTCGCGGGTGCGCGGCATCCGGCGCATGGGGGCAGCCGTCGTCGATCTGGCCTGGGTTGCCTGCGGGAGGCTCGATGCGTTCTGGGAGTACCACCTGGCTCCCTGGGACGTGGCGGCCGGGATGCTGCTCGTCCGGGAGGCCGGCGGTGGCGTCGCCGACCTCGTCCGCGATGCGGCGACGGTCGACTCCGGCGCCTTCATCGCGGCCAACCCCCACATCGCCGCCCCGATCGTGGAATTGGTCCGCAGCCACGCCCCGCCCCACATCCGAGAGGCACATGGTCGGTGATTCCCGACCGGACGCACTCCCCGTTCGGCCCCCGAATTGAAGGGGACCCTCGCCGATGGCAGGCTGCGGCCGTGATCGACGAATCCATCGCGGCGTTCTGGGCGGCCTGGCCGACCCTCGGTCCCACCGTCGAGGGCGAGATCGCGCGTGGCGAGTACGGGGAGGGCACCGAGCGGTTGACCGCGCTGGCCGAGGCGATCGAACCGAGCCTCGAATGGGAGCTGATGCCGGGGCAATCGGCCACCCATGCCTTGTGCCTCAGCGCAGCCGCTGACCCGCGCCTCCGGTTGATCACCGATCGGTGGGTGCAGGCGTCGCCGCCCCCCAACGCCACCTGGGAGTTCCACCCCGCCCGTATCCCTGTCGGCCTCGAGACCATCGAGCTGGCCGGGATGGACATCGACCCGTCCGAGGCCCGGGTAGGGGTCGAGCCGGATCCGCTCGGCGAGACGCTCGACCTGATGATCGGCCATCCCGACTTCGCCGGTCTGGACGAGACCCTGCAACTGCAGGCAGCGTTCCGATTCCTCGACGATCTGCTGGGCGAGGACGGCACCGAGCGCTGGATCGGCTCGGTGGACGTGGTGCCGGGCGAGGTCAGCTGGGGCATCCCGCTGGCCGACCTGGCAGCGTCGGTCGAGCTACTGGCGGACGCCGCCACCGGAGAGCAGTGGGAGGCCATCGACCAGTACGACGTCGACCTCGGCGCCTCCGAGCTGGTCATCAACCGGGCGCTCAAGCGTCTCGACCATCTCGACCTGGCCGTGTTGATGACCGTGAGCATCGAGATCCCCGGTCGCAAGGACCTCACCCTGGCCGACACGGTGGAAGACGACCTGGCCACCATCCTGGGCCAGGACGGGCTCATCTTCGCCCGCGAGACCTACGAGTCCTTCGTGGTGATCTACGCCTACGGCCGGGCCACCAAGATTCCCGAGGTCACGCTGCTCTCTCGGCGCCATGGCCCGGCCGTCTACGACATCGTGACCGAGGCCGACCCCGGGTGGGATGCCTACGACGAGATGCGATGAGCCACTTCCTGATCGGAGCCGACGCCGTCCGGGGCGCACCCACGGCCGGGAACGCGGTCGAGGTTCGGAACGGCTCGGTCGTCGCCATCGGCGACCTCGAGCACCTCCGCAAGCCGGGCCTGACCGAGCGACGCTTCCCGGGCGGGACCATCGTCCCGGGGCTTCGGGACGCGCATGTCCACCCGACCGGCTACGCGACCGCCCTCGAACGGTTGGTCGCCAAGGACTTCGCCGACTTCGACGAGCTGATCTCGGCACTGCGTCAGGCTGCGTCCGAACTGCCGGCCGGCGACACGCTGGTCGGCATCCGCCTCGACGACGAGACGTTGGCGGAGCGGCGACTGCCCGATCGCCACGTGCTCGACGCGGCCAGCACCGAGCATCCGATCATCCTCTACCGCTACTGCGGGCACATCGCGGTCGCCAACACCGCCGCACTCGAGAGCGCCGGCGTCGGGCCCGAGACTCCCGATCCGTTCGGCGGGGCGTTCGATCGCGACGAAGACGGACGGCCCAACGGCATCCTGCGGGAGACGGCCGTGACGGTCATCGGCGACATGTGCGGCGACCGGGCTTCCGGGCTGGAGCCGGGACACGTCGTCACCGCCTCTCGACATCTGGCCACCCTTGGGCTCACATCGATCGGAGCCATGGTGTCGACGGGAGCCGGACCGTGGGCCAACGCCATCAGCGAACTCGACCTCGTGCTCGGCGCCGCGCCGGAGCTGGCGGTGACGATGCACGCGATGGTGATGACGATGGATCCGGACGAGCTGGAACGGGCCGCATCGCGGCTCGAGCGAGCCGGGCCGCGCCTGCGCTTCCTCGGCGTCAAGGTCATCACCGACGGCAGCCTCGGTGGGCACACGGCTGCGATGGACGATCCGTACGAGGACCAGCCGGATGAGCGTGGCATGCTGCGGGTGACGAGGGAGGACACGTTGGCAGTGTCCCGGCGGGCCCTCGACCTGGGAGGCGTCGTGGCGATCCACGCCATCGGCGACCAGGCCAACGCCTTCACCCTCGACGTGTTCGAGACGTTGCGAGAGGAGGGAGCGCCGGACGGATCACTCCGCGTCGAACATGCCTCGGTGATGCGCGAGAAGGACTTCGAGCGCATGGGCAGCCTCGGCGTGATCGCATCGGTGCAACCGGCGTTCCTGGCCAGCGAGCAGGCGTGGCTGGCCGATCGCGTCGGCGCCCGCACCGAGCGCACCTATGCGTTCCGCACGATGGCCGAATCCGGGGCGCTCCTGGCCGGCGGCTCGGACTGCCCGGTCGAGCCGCCGCACCCACTGTGGGGCATGGCGGCCGCCCGCCAGCGCGGCACCATCGCTCCCCGCGAGGAGCTGAGTCCCGAGGCCGTGCTCGCCGCCTTCACGAGCGGCGCCGCTCGATCGATGCAGGAAGCGGTCCCGCTGGCGGTGGGCAGCCCGGCCGACATCACGGTCCTCGACCTCGATCCGCTCACCTCCGAGCCGGCCGTCGTGCGCAACGGTGGGGCGCTGGCGACCTTCGTCGCCGGAGACGAGGCGTCGCCGGAGCCGGGCGTGGCCTGGAAGGGCTGACGGTCAGGCCGGGCGATCCCGCCCGAATCGATCGAAGGTCGTTTCGAGGTCGATACCGAGATCGATGGCCGCCGCCTCGATGGCATCGACCGGCAACGTGCAGGCTTCGGGGAAGGCCGGCGCCTCCGGGGCACGTTCGAGCGCCCGCCCCATCACCCACTCGTTGGGCTCCGTGCCGTCGACCTCGTCCCAGGTGATCGGCATCGCCACGGAGGCGTTCGGCCGGGGACGCAACGAGAACGGCACCGCCACCGTCGCCGACATGCTGTTGCGGAGCCAGTCGACGAAGACCTTGCCGTCGCGGTCCTTCTTGAGGAACTCGCCCGTGGCCAGCTCCGGCGCGGCGCGCTGGATGAACTCACCGATGGCGTGGGCACAACGGCTGACGATCGAGTAGTCGAGCTCGGGTTCGAGCCGCACCCAGATGTGGAATCCCTTGGACCCCGTGGCGACCGGCAGTGAGTCGAGGTCGTAGGTGTCGAGCACCTGGCGGGTGACGTGGGCCACCTGGCGCACCGAGCCCACATCTCCTTCGGAGGGATCCAGGTCGATGACCATCCAGTCGGGCTTCTCGGGTCGCTCGACCGTCGAGGTCCAGGCGTGGAAGGTGATCGTCCCCTGGTTGGCGAGGTAGGGAATGGCCTCCTCGGTGGTCACGACCGGGTATCGGGTCGTCCCGCCGTCGACCTTCGGGACCTCGTGGACCCCGATCTCGTCGGGATAGTGGTCGGGGGCGTTCTTCTGCATGAAGCCGGATCCCGAGAGGCCTTTCGGGAAGCGCTGCAGGGTGAGCGGCCGCCCGGCCAGCAGTGGCAGCATGATCGGGGCCACCTCCGCGTAGTAGCCGACCACCTCACCCTTGGTGATACCGGGCTCGGGAAAGACCACCCGGTCGGCGTTGCTGACCTTCACCACCGGAAACCCCCGGCCTCAGACCCGGGCGCGGATCTCCTCGGCGACCTCTTCCCACTCGGCGTGCCGGCCGGTCTGGTGCTTGCTGTAGATGAGCTCATCGCCGACGCTGACGTCGTACACGCCCTTCTCACCGGGCACCAACAGCACGTCGAACGTCCGTCCGAACTCGTCGAATATCTTCTCGGCCATGCTCACGGCATAGGGCGCGTAGTTTCAGGCCTTGCAGAAGTTGATGGTGATGTGCATGCAGGGACCCTACCGCGACCACCCAGATTCTGAGACACGCACCACCGACGCCCCGGCCACCACGTCGATCGTGCGCTGATCGAGTGACGACCGGTCGCCGCTAGATTCGCGCCCCATGCTCTTCGACTACACCTCGGTCACCGCCGATTCGATCAACGCCGTCGCCCGTGCGACGGTCGCCGACGGGGAGAAGCTCGTCGAGAGCGCCCTGTTGGTGCGAGGCGAGCGCACGTTCGAGAACACCCTGGCGCCGATCGAGGAGATCCAGCGCCGGAGCGTGGTCGCCTACGGGCACGGGCCGTTTCTCGGGCAGGTCTCAACGGACGAAACACTTCGCGACGCAGGGCGAGCCGCCGAGGAACGCCTGGAGAAGTGGGGCCTCGACCTCATCTCCCGGCGAGATCTCTATCAGGCCGTCAGCGCCTACGCCGAGACCGACGACGCCGCCTCCCTCGAGGGTGAGCGGGCCCGGGTCCTCGAGCGCATGCTCCGCGACCTGCGCATGGCCGGCCACGAGCTGGACGACGAGGGTCGCGCCCGCGTCCAGGAATTGCGCAACCGCCTGGTCGAGCTCGGCATCGCCTTCAACACGAACATCGCCGAGTTCGACGACGGGATCGAGGTGACGCGTGACGACCTCGAAGGTATGCCTGAGAGCTACATCGAGCGGCTGTCCCCTGGTTCGACCGAGGGCACGTACCGGATCTCGATGGCCTACCCCGATGTCGTGCCGTTCTTCGACAACTCTCCGCGTCGTGATCTCCGCCAAGCACTCGCCTTCAAGTTCAACAACCGGGCGAGGGAGAAGAACACCGAGGTGCTCGACGAGGCACTGCGCATCCGGGCCGAGATCGCCAAGCTGTTCGAGGAGCCGTCCTGGGCGCACTACAGCATGCAGGTCAAGATGGCCAAGAACCCCGAGGCGGTCGAAGCGTTCTATGCCTCGCTCCTGGAGCCGCTCCAGTCGGCGGCCCGGGCGGAAGTCGCGGCACTCGAGCGCCTGCTCGAGGCGGACGGTCACGAGCCTCCTCTGCAACCGTGGGATCGGGCGTATTACCACACCCAGCAGATGAAGAACGAGTACGGAGTCGACCCGTTGACGGTCGCCTCCTACTTCCCCCTGGAGCCGACTGTCCAGGGCATGTTCGACATCACCCAGGAGGTCTTCGGCCTGACGTACGAGCAGATCGACGACCCGAAGGCCTGGCATGAGGACGTACTCGCCTACCGGGTCATCGACACCGAGACCGGCGAGCTCATCGCCCACTTCTACATGGACCTGTTCCCTCGCGACGGCAAGTTCAGCCATGCGGCCGCGTTCCCACTGGTCCCGAGCGCCGTGACCCCGGACGGCGACGCCCAACGGCCGGTCTCCGCCATCGTGGCCAACTTCACCAAACCGACCGCGCAGCAGCCGTCGTTGCTGCTCCACGACGAGGTCGTGACGCTGTTCCACGAGTTCGGCCACATCCTGCACATGTCGCTCGCCAGGACGGAGTTCGCTCGGTTCTCGGGGGCCAACACCGAATGGGACTTCGTCGAAGCGCCGTCCCAGATCATGGAGAACTGGTGCTGGATCCCGTCGGTGCTGCAGCGCTTCGCCCGCCACCACGAGACCGGCGAGCCCATCCCCGACGCCCTGGTCGAGAAGCTGGCATCGGCCCGGGACCTGAACGTGTCGTTGCTGACCCTCCGCCAGATGCTGCTGGGCCGACTCGACATGGATCTCCACAACACGCTCGATCCGGTCGACACCTTCGCCCTGCTCCGGGATCGCGCCCAGATGGGACTGTTGCCGTTCCACGAGGGCACGTATTTCCTGGCGTCGTTCGGTCACCTGCTGGGCGGGTACGACGCCGGGTACTACGGATATCTGTGGTCGGAGGTCTTCGGGGACGACATGTTCAGCCGCTTCGCCGACGAAGGCGTGCTGTCGCCGGCCGTCGGGATGGCGTATCGCCGCAAGGTCCTCGAGCCCAATGGCACGAAGGATGCCGACGTCTTGCTCCGTGACTTCCTGGGCCGCGAGCCCAGCAACCGGTCCTTCCTCCGCAAGGTCGGCATCGAGGCGCCTGCCGAGGCGTGAGCGCACGGCTGCCCGGGACCCTCGCCCGACTACGCTCCGCCGCATGAACGTCCTGCTCGTCGCTGATTCACCCTGGGTGAGCAACCAGGTCCGCGCTGCCCTCGGTGGCGTGCACGAGATCATCGAGGTCCAGGATCCGTACACCGCCGATCAAGCAGCCGCCACGGCCGATGCGGACGTGATCCTGATCGACATGCAGGTCGGGTCGATGGGTGGCATGGCCCTCACGAGAGCGCTCAAGGGTGCCGCCATGTCCGGGGAGGCGCCATCGTCGGCCATCGTCCTGCTGCTCGACCGGAGCGCCGACGAGTTCCTCGCCAAGCGCTCGGGCGCCGATACGTGGCTGATCAAACCGTTCACGACCCAGGACCTCCACGCCGCGCTGGCTCGCGTGCTCCCCGCCGTGAGCGATCCCACCTGACGGATCCGGTGGACGAAGCCTCCGCTCCCGGACAGGACGGCCCATGACCGAATCGCTGCGGCTGGCCCTTCTGATCGTCTTCTCGGTCTGCGTGCTCTCCTCCGGATTCCTCTCCGGGAGCGAGACTGCGCTCACCGCCGTGCCACGCGAGCGCATCCACCAGCTCGAAGGGATCGGACGGCGTGGCCGCCGCCTGGCGATGCTGACCACGGATCTCGAGGGCTCGATCGGCACGATCCTGGTCGCAAACAACTTCGTGAACATCCTCGCCACCTCGGTGGCGGCGGCCATCGCCATCGACCTGGCCGGTGAGAC
>JBPEXB010000551.1:0-1898 GCA_052032125.1 Acidimicrobiia bacterium | reverse complement strand
CAGGGCTGCCTCAATAGCCGATCTCCCACAGCACCAGCCCATGGGGCGGCGCCACGCCGCTGGTGACGGCTCGATCGCGGGCCTCGAGCGCTGAGGTGGCCGCCGACGGCTCCAGTTTGCCGAGTCCGACCTCGACCGAGAACGCGGTGAGCGATCGGACCATCTGGTGGCAGAACGCCAGGCCCTTGATCTCGAATCGCAGCACGTCGTCAGGCCGGGCACACCAGGACGCCTCGGTCACCGTCCGCACGGTGGTGCGCTGCTCGTGTTTGCGGCAGAAGGAGGCGAAGTCGTTCTCGCCGACGAAGTGCTGAACGGCTTCGTGCATCGCGTCGACATCGAGGGGCGCCTTCACGTGCCAGGTGAGCGAGCGCCGGAGCGGGTCGGGAAACGGGCGGTTGAGCACCCGGTATCGATAGACCCGGTAGGCGGCGCTGAAGCGAGCTGAGAAGTCGTCGCCCACCGGCTCGCACCGGTACACGACGATCTCCGGCCCGACCATCTGGGTGAGGCTGCGGACCACCTTCCCGCAGTCGAGTGGGCCGTTGGCGTCGAACGACGCCACCTGGTGCCGCGCATGGACTCCGGCGTCGGTCCTCCCTGCCACCTCCGTCGCCACGGGGCCCACCAGTTTCTCCAGGGCGCTCTCGAGCTCGCCTTGCACCGTCCGTACGTCCGGTTGTCGGGCGTAACCGTGAAACCCAGAGCCGTCGTAGGCCAGATCCAGGCGGTAGCGCGTCATCTCAGAAGATGATGAGCGCGATGAACCAGGCGCCGAGCGCGGCGGCCGCCACCTGCAGCGTCCCCGAGTCGTCCAGGTCGAACTGCACCTCGGCAACGATCCGCATCGACAAGAAGTACCAGGCCGCGGCGGCGACGAAGAGCAGCGTCGAGAGCTCCTCCAAGAACGGCTGGACCATGGTCGGGATGAAGGCGACGTGGGCGAATCCGGCCAGACGGAACGTCGTGGGGATGCGGCCATCGCGATCCAGGAGGCGGGTGGCGACGGCCCAGGCGGCCACTGCCGAGATGCCGGCCCGGATGAGGCTGAAGAGGGCCACGGAGGCGGTGAAGACGACGTTGAGCCCGCTGTCGATCAGCGCGGGGATGGCGAAGACCAGGACCACGATGGCGATGGCGTTGCCGGTGGCGTACTCGTCGAACAGGAGGCTCGTGTAGAAGGACCGGTCCATCCGTCCGGCACGAACGATCTGGTTGAGCAAGAGCGTCCTCGCAGGGGGTGAAGCGGGCCGCAGGGTACCAGCGTGTCCGGCCAAGCCGGTCAGGCCTCCGGCGCCGCCCGCTGCACCTTGGCGACGAGCCGATCGACCGAGGACCCGAGCCGCGCCGGCGTCGCGTCGAGCGGGAACCACTCGACCGCCTCCACCTCTCCCGTGTGGGCGAGCTCGCCGGAGCGCACCTGGCAGAGGAACCGCAGGTCGTAGTGGGCGTGGGCCGGCTCGCCCTTGGCGCCGGGGATCTGGTGCACATCGAGATCGAAGAACCCGAGCACCTCGAGCTCGAGCGGCCCGCACTCCTCGACGGCCTCACGCAGTGCTGCGGCTCGGAGGCTGGTGTCGGTCGGGTCGACGTGACCGCCCGGCTGCAGCCACACCCCGAGCCGTCGATGGTCCACCAGCACGACCGACGCCCAGTCATCGGACACGAGCATGGCGCTGGCGGTGATGTGGCCCGGATCGAAGTGGTCGCGGGAGAAGATGTCGCCCGGCAGTGCGATGAGCTCCCGGAACGCCTCCACCCGCCCCCGCTCGTCACCGTTCGACGGCGCCAGATCGTCGAGGAGCTGCTGCAGTTCGGCCCGATGCACCGGAGGAGGGTACCCAGTGCCGGGCACCGGGTACCGGGTACCGAGCACCGCCGGGACCACAGACGAGGGG
>JBPEXB010000550.1:0-6342 GCA_052032125.1 Acidimicrobiia bacterium | reverse complement strand
CGACGGGGGACGCCGCACCTTGCTGCGGGGCGCTCCACACCCATGCCGGACTGGGCTCGGAGGCCCGGGAGATGGCGGCCCGGATCGTCGACACCCTCGACCCGTCGCTGCCGGTGATCGTGGACTCGGCCGGTTGCGGGGCGGCGATGAAGGACTACGGGCACCTGCTCGGCACGACGGACGCCGCCGACTTCGCATCACGTGTGTTCGACATTCACGAGTTCCTCGTCGGCCATCTGGATCGGCTGCCCTCGGTCGAGCCGCTCGAGATGACGGTGGCCGTGCAAGATCCCTGCCACCTTCGCCATGTGCAGCGGGTGCACGAGGCCACGCGCGGCGTCCTGCGTCCATACGTGCGGGAGATCGTCGAGCTGGACGACGAGGGGCTGTGCTGCGGGGCGGGCGGGGCCTTCTCGGTGCTCCAGCCGGAGCTGGCCGCTGACATCCGCGCCCGCAAGCTGGCGGCCATCGGGCGGGCCCCGGCGGACGTCGTGGCGAGCGCCAATCCCGGCTGCTCCATGTACCTCGGGGCCGCCGGGGTGGCCACCCGTCACCCGATGACGATCGTTCACGAGGCGTTGACCAGGGCGGGGTGACGCGATGCGCAAGGCGGTCATGTTTCGGAGCGTCAATCGGGTGCTCGGCACCACCGAGCGGGTGCTCGACGCCGTGTACATGTGGTCCCGGCACCGCTGGATGGTGCCCTACGCCCTTGTCGGGTTCGTGGCGTTGTTCTGGGTCGCCGAGCTCGCCGGCTTCGAGGAGTGGTCGGCCCGCGTGGCGCTGGGCTTCGGGGGAGCGGCGGTCGCCGTCGCCGCCACCACCGATTACCGGATCGTGGCGAAGACCACCGAAGGCTTGTACCTGTTCAAAGCCAGCCGCATCCGGCACGTGGCGATCGAACTGCTCGATCGGCTGGACCGCAGCATCGAGATGTCACCGGCCGGCGGCACCGTCCTGGCGGCCGATTGGCAGATCGGACCTCGCCGGTACACCGTCACCAAGAGCAGCGAGCAGGCCATGCAGCGCATCGCCGCCGGCTGAGGGCAGCAGTCGAGACCGCTCCTCCACGCAACGGTGGGTCGTCTCGGGTGCCGTCAGCACCCGGCGCAGCTCTTCGGCGGCCGTCGCCCACGCCAGCTGTGATTCCCGCTCGACGGCGAAGAGCATGCCGGTCAGCCGCCCGTCCTGGTCGTACACGCCCGCCCCGCTGTCGCCGTCGGCCGCGGTGATCTCGAGCTGGTAGCCGAGCCGGGCGTAGCGCTCCGTGCCCAGCACCTCCTCGATCGTCACGGTGGCCCGTTGCACCACGGAGCCGTCCTGCGTCCCCGAGGCCCGACCGCCGACCAGCGTGGCGGGATCGCCGGCTGATGCCTCTCCATAGGCGACGTCGGGCAGGTCGAGCCCGTCGGCCCGCAGCACGGCGACGTCGCGCTGTCCGTCCCATGCCACGACCAGGGCCGGGAGGCGGCGGTCGTCGATCGTGACCGTGATGGCGTCTGCCTGGGCGACGACGTGGGCGGCGGTGAGGACCACGTCGCCCCCGACCGCCACACCGGATCCGGTGTCGGTGCCGGCATCACCGCAACCGCTCGTGCTGATCAGCGCCGCACGCTCGCCCGGTTGGATCTGGGCGGACCCGGCCTGGACCGCCCAGGCGGCGCTGCCCGCCACCACCAGGAGCACCGCAACAGGCCCGACCCAGCGCCATCGCCGGCGCGTCGGCTGTTCCTCTGGGTCGATGGTCGCTCCTCCGGTGCTGTGCCGGAAAGATATCGCCCTTCGGTCGCATCGTCCCCGGGACCGCCGGTAGGGTCGTGCCAGTCTCACGGCGATGAGGAGGGACGTGGCCGAAGCGGAACCGCAGGACCGACCGGTCGACAAGCGCGAGGCGCTGCTTGCCGAGGGCCTCCTCGAAGACCACACGGCGACCGTCCTGCCTGCCACTGGCTACCTCAGGGTCCTGCAGACCATCCGCATCGGCATCGAGCGCGTCACCACGTGGTCCGGACAGCTCTCCTGGCGGCTGGCCTGGATCGTGTTCGTGCTCGGGCTGTTCAACGTCATCACCCGCTACGTCGCCCGGTTCATCGAGCGGGACATCATCATCGGGGAGATCTTCGACCTGCAGTGGATGATGTTCGGCGCCCTCTTCCTGCTGGCGTTCAACTACGGCATGCGGGAGGGGGTCAACCCGCGGATCGACTTCTGGTGGGCCGACTTCAGCGAGAAGCGCAAGGCTTGGATCGACCTCCTGATCCACCTGTTCCTGTTCCTCCCGTTCACCTGGCTGGCGATCCGGATCCTCTACCCGTGGGCGATGACCGGGCTCGGCCGACGCTTCGACGGCACCTGGACGACCTGGAAGGTGTGGGAGATCTGGGAGCAGTCGGGCGACGCCGGCGGCCTGCCCCGCGGTCCGATCAAGTTCCTCATCCTGTTGGGCTTCGTGCTGTTCGCCACCCAGGTCATCGCCGAGCTGATCAAGAGCTACTTCGTGCTCGTGGGTCGCGAGGACCTCGCCAACGTGGCCAAGCGCGCCACGCCGATGCGGATCGAATAGGTGAGCTGATGGATCTCGGTGTCGCCCTCTCGCTGATCATGTTCGTGGTCTTCGTCGTGATGATCCTGATCGGCTACAACGTGGCGTTCTCTTTCGCCGCCACGGCGCTGCTCTTCTCCTTCCTGGGTGACGTCACGAACACGTTCGACCCGGCGGTCTTGTCCACGCTGCCGGCGCGTTGGTTCGGGGCCGTGTCGGACTCGACGCTGCTGGCGGTGCCCTTCTTCGTGCTGATGGGGGCGATCCTGGAGCGCTCCGGCCTGGCGGAGCGGCTGCTCGACGCCATCGGGATGCTGATGGGACCGCTCAAGGGTGGTGTGGCGGCGGCGGTGATCCTGGTGGGGACGCTGCTGGCGGCGGCCACCGGCGTGGTGGCAGCCACCGTGATCGTCATGGGCCTGCTGTCGCTCCCGACGATGGTGCGGCTGGGCTACGACCACAAGCTGGCGACGGGGGCCATCACCGCCTCGGGCACGCTGGCGCAGCTGCTGCCGCCCAGCCTGGTGTTGATCCTGCTCGCCCAGCAGATGGGCGTCGGCATCCTCGGCCTCTTCGCCGCCGCCCTCCTGCCGGGCCTGATGCTGTCGGGGTTCTACGTCGCCTACGCCCTCGGCATCTCCTACCTCCGGCCTGGCGTCGGCCCGGCGATGCCCCCGGAGCTCCGCACGCTGTCGGGGAGGGTGCTGCGGCTGGAGATCCTCTTCTCGGTCGTGCCGATCCTGCTGCTGATCGTGGGCGTGCTGCTGTCGATCTTCGCCGGCATCGCCACCCCGTCGGAGTCGGGAGCCGTCGGCGTGGCCGGCGCGGTGCTGCTGGCTGCGCTCAGCTACCGGTTCGACAAGGTGCTGGTGCGAGCCGGCGCCACCCACGTCGAGCCCCAGTGGCGGTTGACGATGCCCACCCTGAAGGCGGCCGGACGGTCGACCGCCAACATCTCGATCCTGGTCATGACACTGCTGTTCGCGTCGTCGTTCTTCAGCCTCATGTTCCAGGCGCTGGGCGGCGCCGATGCCACGGCCGAGTTCCTGGCCAGCATGGGCGGCGGCAAGACCGGGTTCGTGATCGTGGCGATGATCGCCGTGTTCCTGCTGGGCATCAACCTGGAGTTCCTCGAGATCACGTTCATCGTCGTGCCGATCTTCGTGCCCGCCATGGATGCTCTTGGCTTCACGATCCTCGAGAAGACCTGGTTCACGGTGCTGATGGCGGTGAACCTCAACATGGCGTTCATCTCGCCACCGGTGGGGTTCTCGCTGTTCTATCTCCAGAGCGTCGCCCCGCCCGAAGTCAAGACGGCCGACATCCACAAAGGGGCGCTTCCTTTCATGGCTCTGCAAGGCGTTGCCCTGCTGCTGCTCGGTATATTCCCTGGGATCGTCGAGAGCTCCTTCAACTTCTTCAGCCTGAACTGACCGAACGCTCCGAGAAAGGGAGAGCGACATGGACGAGACCACGATGCAAGACGCGACACACGAGACAGGGGATGGCGTCTCCCGACGCCGATTCCTCAAGAGTGCAGGCCTCGGTGCGGCCGGCTTCGCGGCCAGCGCCGCCTTCCTGGCGGCGTGCGGCGACAGCGAGGGCGACGACGGCCCGACGACGACCGGCGACGGCTCGGCCACCACGGCGGCGGGATCGTCGACGACGGTGGATCTGTCACAGACCGATGCACCGGAGATCGAATGGCAGATGCCGATGAGCTGGCCAGGATCCCTGACCGCTTCGATTGGTGCCGGAGCCACGGTGTTCGCCGACGAGGTGTCGCGGCTCACGGGCGGCAAGTTCCGGATCACCCCCCGGGTGGCCGGCGAGCTGGTCCCTGGCCTCGAGATCCTCCCGACCGTGCGTGACGGCGGCGCCGAGGCGGGCCACACGGCGTCGTACTACTACGTCGGTATCAGCCCGGCGACCCAGTTCGGGACGGCGGTGCCCTTCGGGCTCAACCAGCGGCAGCAGGACTCCTGGCTGTACGCGGGCGGCGGTCTCGAGATGCTGCGGGAGTTCTATGCCGAGGAGTTCGGGGTCATCCAGTTCCCGGCCGGCAACACCGGGGTGCAGATGGGTGGCTGGTTCACCAAGGAGATCAACTCGGTGGCGGACCTTCAAGGTCTGAAGATGCGTATCCCCGGCCTGGCCGGACGCACCTTCAACAACCTGGGCGCCGAGCAGGTGACGGTCGCCGGTGGTGACATCATCACCTCGATCGAGACCGGCGCCATCGACGCCGCCGAGTGGGTCGGTCCCTACGACGACCAGATCCTCGGTCTGACCGAGCTGGGCACCTCGCAGCTGTTCTACTACCACCCCGGGTGGTGGGAGCCGGGCTCGAGCCTGGAGGTGCAGATCTCGCTCAGCCTGTGGAACCAGCTGCCGGAGGAGTACCAGGCGGCGGTGGAGAACGCGGCGGCGACGGCCAACGCACAGACGATGGCCAACTACGACGTGCTCAACTCGGATGCGCTGGCGACGGCGGCATCGGTGGCCGAGATCCGGCCGTTCCCCGACGACGTCCTCTCGGCGTTCAAGGAAGAGAACGAGCGGGTGCTGGACGACGTGGCGGCGGGCGACCGCTGGTTCGGGGAGATCCTCCCCGAGTGGCGGGCATTCCGCGACAAGATCCAGACCTGGCACGGCCTGGCCGAGACCTCGATGCTGCGAGCGGCTGCGCTCTAGGCGGCCTTCGACTTCGGGAGGGAGGGGCGGGCGCTTCGGCGCCCGCCCTCCGCGTTCTGGAACTGGTACGGCCGGCGGGGTCGGGGCTCAGCCGAACGCCGGGACGATCGACTCGCCGTAGGCCCGCAGCGTGCCTTCCTGGTCGTCGTGCATGAGGTAGATCCCGAACTGGTCGACGCCCATCTCCTTCAGCTCGGTGAGCTGGGCGATGTGGTCGTCGACCGTGCCGAGGACGCAGAAGCGGTCCACGATCTCGTCGGGCACGAAGTCGGTCGAGGGATTGCCCGCCTTGCCGTGGTGTGCGTAGTCGTAGCCCTCCCGGGCGGCGATGTAGTCGGCCAGCACCTGCGGCACCATGTCAGGGTTGTCGGAGCCGTAGCGCTTGACCATGTCGTGGACGTGGTTGCCGACCATGCCGCCGAACCAGCGGAGCTGCTCGCGCTGGTGCGCGATGTCGTCGCCGACGTAGGCCGGGGCGACCACGCAGATGGCGATGTCGTCCGGGTCCCGGCCCTCGTCCTCGGCGGCGGCGCGCACCGCCTTCATGGTCCACTCGAGGATCTGCGGGTCGGCGAGCTGCAGGATGAACCCGTCGGCATGCCGGCCGACCGTGTCCAGGGCCTTGGGCCCGTAGCCGGCAGCCCACATCGGCAGGTCCCAACCGCCGTCGGGGATCCAGGGGATCTTGAGCATCGTGCCCTGGTAGTCGACCTCCTCGCCGGCCACCATGCCCTTGATCACCTTCATGGACTCGGCCATGGTCGCCAGCGTGCGCGGCTTCTTGCCGATGTAGCGGAGCGCCGAGTCGCCCCTGCCCATACCGCAGATGGTGCGGTCGCCGTACATGTCGTTGAGCGTGGCGAACAGGCTGGCGAGGACGGTCCAGTCCCGGGTGCCGGGGTTGGTGACCATCGGTCCGACGACCATGCGCTCGGTCTCGGCGAGGATGCGAGAGTAGATGACGAACGGCTCCTGCCAGAGGACGTGGGAGTCGAAGGTCCAGCCGTAGGTGAACCCGTTGGCCTCGGCCAACTTCGCCAACTCGACGACCCGCGAGGCGGGCGGATCGGTCTGCAACACGACACCGAAGTCCATGGATCGTTCCT
>JBPEXB010000055.1:0-5927 GCA_052032125.1 Acidimicrobiia bacterium | reverse complement strand
CCGCCTGAGGACGCTGCCGACGCGGTCTGGAGGGTCCTCGACTCGGACTTCGACAACGGCGCCGTTCTCGACGTCCGCGATCTCTGAGCGCTCAGCCGACCGCGATCGTCACCACGGCGACGGCACCGAGGACCAGGCCGAGGCGCTGCACGGTGGTCGTGCGCTCGTGGGTCACATAGCGGGCGAGCAGCAGCGTCGACACCGGGTACAGGCTCACGATCGCCGAAGCCAGGATCAACAGGGTGCCCCGGGCGGCGATCAGGAACAGCGCGTTGGCGAGGATGTCGGCGACGCCTGCTCCGACGATGATCCACACTTGATCGGGATCGGGTGCTCGCACCTCGCGACGAACCATGAGAACCAGACCGAGCACCACCAGGGTCGTCGTCCGAGCACTGACCAGCGGCCACATCCCGGACTCGGCCGCCGAACGGGAGATGAGGATGAAGAATCCGGCGAACCCGGCCCCGGCCGCCAGGCCGTGGAGCAGGCCGCCCCGCCACAGGTCCGAGGCGGTCTGGCCGCTCTCCCCCACCGTGCTGATGAGGACCACCGCCGGGACGGCGAGCACGATGCCGATGGCGGCGACGGCGGTCGGCTGCTCCCCGATCGCCAGGCCGAACATCACCGGCAAGCCGATCGACGTCACGCCGGCCAAGGGCGAGACGACCGACATGCGGCCTCTGGCCAGGCCGTCGTAGAAGAGCAGGAGCGCCGCCATGCCCGACAACCCGGCGGCCGCTCCCCAGACGAGGTCGCCGGACGTGACACGCTCCGATCCCAGCAGCGGGGCGGCGACGAGGACGGTCACCAGGCCGGCTGCCTGGGACGCCCAGACCACCATGCGCACCGGGACCCGCCGCGCCGCGAACCCACCGGCGAAATCGGCGACGCCGAAGATCAGCGACGAGAAGAGCGCAGCGACCAGGGCCATAGGGCGGCGACAGTACAGCCGAAGTACCGAGTGCCGAGTACCCGGTACTGAGTTCAGGCCACGGTCGGTACGCTCACCGGAACTGCGGGTGTGGCGGAATTGGCAGACGCGCCAGGTTTAGGTCCTGGTGGGCACAGTCCCGTGGGGGTTCGAATCCCTCCACCCGCACCGCACCGAGGTGAAGCGCAACCTCAAGGAACCGACGCAAGGGCCGACAGGACACGTCCGCATGGCGTATCCACCGCGTGATGGCCGACGTTCACCGAAGGCAACAACGTGTTGGATGATCCAATACGGCTCTGCAAGACGGCGGACCCGCCCGGGGACCGCCGTCTTGCGCGTCTGGGCGTCCGCTCGCCTCAGGGAAGCGTGCAGTGGTACGACGCTCCGTTCTGGACACCGGTGGCGTCGACCTCGGGTGGTATCTCCCGCCACGTCCACGGTTGAGGGATGAAGTTGTCAGCCAGCGCCGGGTCGAACTCGAAGCCGGTCACGGCATCGGTGTTGGGAGGCCGGAAGTGGATCTCGATCCGGTTCGACGAGGTGTCCTCCTCGCCATAGAGCGCGCCGTAGATCGTGCTCTGTTGGGAGGCGGCGAATTCCCCGTAGGAGACGATCAGGTGATGCACCACGTCCTCGATGGAGTTCGAGGATTGGGCCAGCGTGATCTTGGACGTCGTCTGCACTCCGACGAGCACGATCGTGGCCGGAGCCAGGTCGGACCCACTTGGCGTCTTCTTGACGGTGAGGTCACCGTCGAACGCCAGGATGAAGTCGTCGGTGAGATAGGCGCCGCCGAGATCGAGGGTGTACGGACCGGTGTCGGTCACATAGTGGGCTCCCGAGAGCGCCCCGGAGTTCGCCGAGTACCAGGCGTCGAAATCACCCCAGGTGGCGTACGTCACGCCCGGCGGCGAGTAGTCGAGCGGATCCCAAGTGAAGGTCGGGAGCGAGATGTCCTGCACCGGCGTCAACCCCGTGGCGTTGTACACCTCGGTGCCCGCCGTGAGATTGCCGCTGACCTCCGACGCCGGGCCCTGGGTGAAGAACGTGCCATCCACCGTGGCATTCTTGAAGTACGTCTCGGTGTACGAGGTCGTCGGGTTGTCATGCAGGGTGATGACGTCGGCGAGGTAGTGCGAGCCGGTCTTCTGATCGTCGATGAATCCGTTGACCCGCACGTCGCCCCATGCCTCGACGTTCGACCCGCCCGTGATGCTCAGGTCCCCGTACACGTTGATCGCACCGGTGCCCACGTACCCGCTGTCGTTCGGATAGACCCTCGTGTAGTTGCTCAGCGTGAGGTTCTCGCCGGTGTAGATGTCGCCGTAGATCTCCTTGCGATTGCCGGCGTTCAGCCCGCCGTCGGCCGCGAAGAGGGCATAGAAGAATCCACCCCCGTTGGGGATCAACTCGACCTCCATGCGGACCTGACGAGCCACGGTCTGCTTGCGGTCGTGCGCGGGCGACCACCCGTAGCCGTCGATCAGGAACCGCAGGTCGTCGGGGTCGGCCGGGTTGACCTTCACCGCCCGGTACCAGTACTCCCCCAGTTGGGTGGTCACGCCGTCGACATCGGAGCTGATCGGGACGAGCGAGCAATCACCTGACGTCGTGCCGGCCGTGGCGCCGGCGACCGTGGTCGCGTCGGTGCGGAACGCACTCTCGTTGGCGAGGCGGTGCATCGCTTCGCGCAGCCCGGCCTCCGCTGCATTCACGGCCATGGTCCGGTGCTCGTCGAACGCCGACTCCTCGATCTCGTGGATGGCGAGCGCGTACCAGGTGGTGCTCAGCGCCAGCACCGTGAACGAGATGCCGAGCGCCGTGACCATGCCGACGCCCCGATCGTCCCGGGCGCGACGGCGGAGTCGGCTCAACAGCCTGCCGAGTTGGGTGTCCATATGTTCCGTCCTGCGATTTCGGTCGTCGTTTCTCGGGCTCCGATGTTGTCGGTGAGGTCTTCGTCGATCCAGATCACGACGGTGATGACCTTGCCCTGACTGGGGAGGGCGGTCGCTGCATTCCCCTGATTGGTGAACATCGACACGCCGAGGGCGTCGTTGCGAACGTGCTCGACCACCGTGCGCCACGTCGCGCCACCGTCGTTGCTCTTCTCGAGGATCGTCAGGGCACCGCCGGCGTCGGGCGCCAGGCGGTACTCGATGTCGCGATAGCCCGAGGGGGGTGGTGTTCCGGCGAATGCCCGGGTCCGGAACTCCAGCACGTTCCCGTCCGAGCCCGGGGCCGGCTGGCAGATGCGCTCGGCGCCGCGAAGCTCGCGGTCGATCGTCTGGATCACGAGCCGCATCTCATCGTTGCTCCGCGAGGCGCCACTGAGGTCCTCGGTGGCGCTCAGGCTCGACGCCATGACCGAGGTGAACACTGCCCCGACGATCGTCAGGAGCATCACGGCGATCATCACCTCGGTCAGGGTCACACCGGCGTCGGCTCGCAGCAGCGCTCGGAAACGGCTCATGGGGCATCAGGGTTGAAGAAGAGGGCCGTCGCATCCAGGCCGCCGGCGTCGAGATCGAGCTCCAGGTCGAAGAGGGTGCCGTCACCGAACGCTCCCTCGAGGATGACGTCGGTCACCTTGTAGGTGAGGGTGCCGGTGAGGAACGACGAGGTCTGGATGTTGGCCGAGTCCACGGCTCCCAGCGTGTCGAACGTGTGATCCTCACATGCCCCGCGCACGGTGAAGGTGGCATCGACCTCATACCGCAGATTGGGCTCGTCCGAAGGCGTGATGACGAGCACCTGCGGGCCGCCGATCGCCGGCTCGTTCGTGAAGCTCACCGTGGCGATGTCCCCGCAGTTGAGCGAGCCGTAGGAGTTGAAGGCGGTCACGTAATTGCCCGTGGCGCCGTTCCAGAACTCGATGACGAGCGTGCCGGCCGTCAGGGTGGGCGGGAAGCTGGCGGTCTCGCCTGCCTGCATCGGGCTGATGATGTCGAGATCGGGCAGTGTGATCCTGACCCATCCCTCGAAGTCGTTGCGGCCGGGAAGCTGGTTCTGCACCGTGTCCGCCCCCAGCAGGATCTCCTCCGGTTCCCAGTTCGCCGTCACCTCGACCAGGCGATCGCCGCCCACGGTGTTGGTGCGGTTGACGACACCGTCCAGCTCCCAGGCCTCGTTGGTGGCCGTGTCGCCGTGTCGGAGCAACGTGAAGAGGTAGGCGGACGAATCGAGACTGGTGCCGAGCAACGGCTCGTAGACCGCCCGGAACGCGGCTGACTCGTATTCGATGAACCCCGCCTGGATGGTCTCGGCCGAGTCGAAGTACGTGTCGGCGAACGGGAGACCGTCGTCGACATCGGGCCCCGGATCGATGTCGTGCTCCGTCCACGTGCTCGCCAGGTAGTCAGCCGTGTCGGTCTGGGCGGCAGCGGTGTAGTCGATCTGCTCGGTCCGCTCGAGGGCCGCGACCACCGCATCCAGCGGGAAGACCCCGCTGTGGTCGAGGGTCGGTGAGAGTGTGGTCGTGATCGTCACCGCGTCGTAGGTGGTCGGCAGCGACGACGCGTCGTCATCGGAGATGAAGAGCGCCTCGGTTCCCCCTGCCAGCGTGAGGTCGTCGTCGACCGTGTTCAGGAGCCCGTCGGCCCCGGCGAACCGGATGTCGGCCGCGGAGCCACGCACCCGGGCGGTGCCCTGACTGACGTAGTCGCTGGTCGCGGACACGAAGGCCGAGGGGAACACCAGGTCGACCTGGAGGTC
Source organism: Acidimicrobiia bacterium (assembly GCA_052032125.1). Classification (GTDB taxonomy): domain Bacteria; phylum Actinomycetota; class Acidimicrobiia; order Spongiisociales; family Spongiisociaceae; genus JBPEXB01. The sequence continues at coordinate 1,276 of JBPEXB010000055.1, read as the reverse complement.
GGCGCGCTCTGGTGACCCTCCATCGAACCGTGCCGTCCCTCCTGCGTACGCGCCGCACTCCGGGTCCCCAGAGCACCGAGCGTCGCTGCCGCGGATGGTCGCCGTTCCGCCGCGCAGGTCGATCTCACCGTGGATGAACGGCTGTGACGGTTCGGTGAACTCAGAGACGATCGTGGCCAACCTGATCTCGTCCACGTGTCCATTGGGCGCCTGCCATCGAACGACCGACGTGATCCGCCGGCCCGTCTCGGTGGTCGGGTCGAGCTGATCGGTCCGCATCGAGGTCACGAACAGGTACCTCGTGTAGTCCACCCCGCCTCGCGTGATGTCTTCGGCGAACGAGAGGAACGGGGCGAACGTCGGGCCGTTGGCGAACACGATTTCTTCGCCTTCGAACTCGTAGTTGCCGTTGGCATTGGTTGCGACGCCGCCGCTGATCGAGGGCGGATGGGTGGCACAGGCAACGTCGTCAGGGCAGTCGGCGCCGTTGGCATCGGAGGTGAGGCCCATGTGCGACCACTCGAGTGATCGAGAGCGCTCGATGAGCTCCGACGCCAATGCGGTCGCGGCCGATCGACGGCCACTCTCGACCACCACTCGAGTGCCGGCATCGAAGGTCCGCAACAGGGTCAATACGAGACCAAAGACGATGGTCAAGGCGATCACCGATTCGATGATCGAAAAACCGTCGTCGCCCGGGGTTGGCCTCATGCAGCGAGGCACCACCATGTGAGAGATATCGGCCACTCTGGGCGCGAATCTGAAGCTCGCCTTGGCGTCGAAGAGTGCCCGTCAGCCCTCAGCCGAAGATGAGGCGCGTGGGTCGCCCGGGACTCGAACCCGGAACCTGCGGATTAAGAGTCCGATGCTCTGCCGGTTGAGCTAGCGACCCGGAGCGAGTGTAACGAACGCCTGACGCCAGGGAAAAGCGGCGCGACCGCTGGTTGAGAGGTCTGCCGGCGCCGGCCAAGGCGACGCCGGCAGACCCGGGGAGGTCACGGCTTCAGGGGTGCCGAAGCCATGTCCGCCATCAGCAGCATCCCCTTGCCGGTCGATGCCCCGCGGTACTCCGTCGTGGTCGGCGCCTTCGACGTGCTCGTACTCGGGTGGCTGGTCGGTGTGGTGCGTGTGCTCGACGTCGTGGACGGTTTGGTGGTCGTGTCCGGGTGCGTCGTGGTGGTCGACGGCTTGGTGGTCGTCGACGGCCTCGTCGTGGTGGTCGGCTCGGTGGTCGTCGTGGTTGGCTTGGTCGTCGTCGTGGATGGCTTCGTCGTCG
>JBPEXB010000549.1:0-1756 GCA_052032125.1 Acidimicrobiia bacterium | reverse complement strand
CGGCTCACCGGGCAGTGGTGCGCCGAGTTCCAGGAACTCCGCCTCCCCTGGCTCGCCGGGACCCACCTGATCGAGACCCGCCGCGGGCGGACGGGCCACGACTCGGTGCCGGTCGTCTTCGCCGGCCCCGCGGGCTTCGGTGAACACGACGGCGTCGTCCACGGCGCCCACCTCGCCTGGAGCGGCAGCCACACCACCCGGGTCGAGCGACTCCCCGACGGGCGACGGTTCGTCCAGTCGGGACCGCTGCTCGCTCCAGGTGAGATCGTCCTCGAACCGGGCGAGTCGTTCGAGGCACCGGCCCTGCTCGGGACCGCCGGCACGGGGCTCACGGCGTGCAGCAACCGCCTCCACCTGCGTGTCCGCCGCACGCTCCCCCAGCGGCCCCGGCCGGTGCTGCTGAACACGTGGGAGGCCGTGTACTTCGACCACGACCTCGGGCGTCTGCAGGCCCTCGCCGACCGGGCCGCATCCGTCGGCGTCGAACGCTTCGTCCTCGACGACGGTTGGTTCGGTGGGCGCCGCGACGACACCAGGGGCCTCGGCGACTGGTTCGTGTCTCCCGACGCCCACCCCGACGGCCTCGGACCGCTGATCGACCACGTGGTCGGTCTCGGCATGGAGTTCGGCATCTGGGTCGAACCCGAGATGGTCAATCCCGACTCCGACCTCCACCGAGCACATCCCGACTGGGTGTTGGGCGACCCCTCGCTCACCGGTCGCAACCAGTTGGTCCTCGACCTGACGATCGACGCCTGCTGGTCGCACCTCCACGCAGCGCTCGACGAGTTGCTCGCCGGTCACGACATCCGGTTCGTGAAGTGGGACATGAACCGCGACGTCGTCGCCACCGGTACGCACGCCCAGACGCTGGCGCTGTACGGGCTCCTCGACTCGTTACAGGCGCGTCACCCGGACGTCGAGTTCGAGTCGTGCGCATCGGGCGGCGGCCGTGCCGACGCCGGGATCCTGGCGCGCACCGACCGGATCTGGACCTCCGACTGCAACGACCCGCGCGAACGCCAGACGATCCAGCGAGGCTTCTCCACGTTCCTGCCGCCCGCCGTGATGGGCGCCCACATCGGCCCGCCCCGGGCGCACACGACCGGCCGCACGCACCGACTCGCCTTCCGGGCGGCGACGGCACTGTTCGGACACCTCGGCATCGAGTGGAACCTGCTCGAGGCGTCGGACCGGGACCTCGACAAGCTCCGCGCGTGGATCGACCTCCACAAGGAACTCCGCCCGCTCCTCCACGCAGGCGACGTGGTCCGTCTCGACCCGCCCGACGATGCGTCGCTGGCCCATGGCGTCGTCTCCGTCGACCGGACAGCGGCCGTGTTCTCGTTCGCCCAGCTGGCCACGAGCCGGGCGCCGACGCCGCCCAGACTGCAGCTCCGGGGCCTCGACGCCGATCGCACCTATCGGGTCGAACGGATCGCCATGCCCGGTGACCCGCTCGGCCTCACCATGGAGCAACCGGCGTGGGTCGAGGGCGGGTTCGAGTCCAGCGGACGAGCGCTGGCGACCGTCGGCGTGCAACTCCCCCGTCTGTTGCCGGAGAGCGCGCTGTTGCTGCGGGTGAACGAGGTCAGCTGAAGCGGCGCATGTGCACGTTCTGCACGAGCCCCAACCCGGCGAAGAGCGCGATGGTGCTCGACCCACCGTGACTCACCAGCGGAAGGGGGATGCCCGTGATCGGCATGATGCCCATGGTCATGCCGGCGTTCTGGAACATCTGGAACACGATCATCGA
>JBPEXB010000548.1:0-3997 GCA_052032125.1 Acidimicrobiia bacterium | reverse complement strand
GCCGGTTCACTCCACAGATACAAGGCGGCCAAATACATCACACCGTCCGTGAGATTCAGCTCGCGGAGAGTCCCGACACGCAGAGCGCGAAATCGCTAGGGTTGCTCGGTCGGAGAAGCTGGGTCGATCAGGGTATCGGCCCCGATTGGGGAGGATCATTGAAACGGACCACCGTCCTATTCGTCGCGGTGATGGCGCTCGTCTTGACGGCCGCCGTTCCCGCAGGTGCGTCGGACATCTCGATCGACCGGGAGCTGCCCGCGTCGGTCGACGATCTACGACTCTCCAGACCCATCGAACGTGAGGTACTGCCACCTGGCGTTGCGGTCGACCCCGCCCTGCGCGGCGTGACCGGCACTGTCCAGGTGGTCATCCGCCTCTCGACCCCGGCCTCGTCGCAGGTCCTCGCCAACCAGCGGGCCCAGATGGCGACGGTCGCCAGCCAGCAAGACTCGGTCATCGCCTCGATTCGGTCCGCCGATCGCGGCTCCCGGGTGCTGGCGAGGGCGCAGCGGGCACTGAACGCGGTCATCATGGAAGTCGATGCGGCGGCGCTGGCCGAGATCGCATCGCTCTCGGGTGTCGTGTCGATCAACCAGGTGCGTGACTACGAGCTGGACCTGACGGAGACGGTTCCTTACATCGGCGCCACGGCCGTGCAGGATCTCGGCTACGACGGCACCGGCATCCACGTGGCCGTCCTGGACTCGGGCATCGACTACCTGCACGCCAACCTCGGCGGCTCGGGTGATCCCGACGAGTTCGCGGCCAACGACCCGAACATCATCGAGAAGGGCACGTTCCCGACGGCCAAGGTCGTCGGCGGCTTCGACTTCGTCGGCCCCAACTGGGTCCCCGGCTTGGTCACCGAGCCGGATCCCGATCCTCTCGATGCGGGTTCGCAGCGCGGCCATGGCACCCACGTCGCCGACATCATCGCCGGCGTCAACGGCGTCGCTCCCGGCGCCTCGCTGCACGCGGTGAAGGTCTGCTCGTCCGAGTCGACGTCGTGTTCCGGTATCGCCCTGATCCAGGGCATGGACTACGCAGTCGACCCGAACGGCGACGGCGACACGAGCGACCACGTCGACATCGTCAACATGTCGCTCGGCTCGCTGTACGGCCAGTGGTTCGACGACGACCTCTCGCAGGCCGTCGAGAACGCCACCGCCATCGGTGTGCTGACGGTCGCCTCGGCCGGCAACAGCGCCGACAAGCCGTACGTCACCGGCACGCCGTCAGCGGCACCCAGTGCCCTGTCGGTTGCCCAGACGAACGTCCCGTCGGCCGTGCAGCCGTTGCTGCAGGTCACGGAGCCGGAAGGCATCGTGGGCGACTACGCCGGCGTGTTCCAGCCCTGGAGCACCGAGCCGACCGACGTCATCAGCGGTGAGGTCGTCTACGCCGACAATGACGGTGATGGCAACAACCTCAACGGTTGTGCGGCGTTCGACGAGGACCTGTCCGGACTGATCGTCCTGGTCGACCGTGGTGCGTGCACCTTCACCAGCAAGATCCTCAACATCGAGGCAGCTGGCGGTGTGGCCGGCATCATCGGCCTGATCGCTCCTGGCGACCCCTTCGCGGGTGGCTTCGGCGGTGAGGGCTTCCCGGTGATCCCCGGCTACATGATCAGCCAGGCCGACAGCGACACGCTCAAGAGCGGCATGCCCGGCGTCCAGATGACGATCGACCCGGCATTCGGCATCCCGCTGATCATGCACATGGTCGGCTCGAGCTCGCGTGGCCCGGAGATCAGCACCAACACCATCAAGCCCGAGATCGGCGCACCTGGTGCCTCGGTCTCCGCTGAGGCAGGCACCGGTACCGAGGAGACGCCGTTCGGCGGCACCTCCGGCGCTGCGCCGATGGTCAGTGGTTCGGCAGCCCTGCTGATGCAGGCCTACCCGGATCGCATCCCGGCTGAGATCAAGTCCGTGCTCATGAACACGGGCGAGACCAACATCATGAACATCCCCGAGTTCTTCGGTGGCGACCTGGCCCCCATCACCCGTATCGGTGGCGGTGAGGTCCGGGTGGATGCGGCACTGGCCGCTTCCGGAGCCGCATGGGACTCCGAGAACCTGACGGGTGCACTCTCGTTCGGTGCGGTGGATGTCTATCGCTCGCAGGTGCGGCACGTCCGTGAGGTCACGGTGGCCAACTACACCGGCAGCGCCATGACGTACAACGTCTCGTCGAGCTTCCGCTACGCGGACGACGCCGACAACGGCGCCGTGTCGCTCGACATGCCGGGCTCGATCACCGTGCCCGCCTACGGGACGGCGACCTTCGACGTCAAGCTGACGATCGACGGTGCCGCCCTCCGTGACTGGGGCATGTCCTCAGGCTCGGGCGGGAGTGACGGTGACGCGCTGACGACGTACGAGTACGACGGCTACATCGACCTGACGCCCGCCAAGGGCGGCGAGCAGCTCCACGTTGCGTGGCAGGTGCTCCCCCGCAAGTCGAACGCCATCAAGGCTCGTCGGACCATCGGCACGACGTTCGATCCGGACCTCGGCTACGCCGTCGGTCAGGGCACGCTCCACAACGACGGTGTCGCCACCGCCGTGATGGAAGCGTTCTCGTTGATCGGTCGCAGCCCCGACCTGCCGGAAGGCGCTCAGGGTGACCAGGCTCCGGTAGTGGACCTCCGCTACGTCGGTGTGTCGACCATCCCGGTCCCGGCCGGCTTCTGCAGTGCGGACGACTCCTACGTGATGCGCTTCGCGATCAACACGTGGGAGCCGCAGGCGCACAGCGTGGCCGCCCCCGGGTACTTCGAGATCCAGCTCGACACCGATCAGGACGGCGTCTTGGACTACGTCCTGCTCAACTTCGACCTGAGCTTCTCGGGTGGGTTGAGCGACGGTCGCAACGTCACCTGGTCGATCGACCTGGCGACGGGAGCCGCGACGGCGTTCTTCTTCACGGAGCACAACTTCAACAGCGGTAACACGGTGTTGACGATCTGTGGAGAGCAGATCGGTCAGAACGCTGCGAACTTCTTCCAGCCGATGACCGTGGACGTCCTGGCGATCGAGTGGTACTTCCAGGGAATCGTGAGCGACGCCATCACCGGCATGGAGATCTCTCCGCTCGGTGAGCGCTTCCTCGGGTTCCCGGAGGACATCGCACCGTTCAGCTCGGGCGTGATCGACGTCCTGGACTTCGGTCCGGTCGGCACCAACCCGTCGGAGAGCGGCCTGTTGGTGATCGCCACGTCGGCGTCGGGTGCGAAGACCGAGGCGTTCACGCTTCGGGTGCGCCCCGAGCGGCCCAAGAAGAGCGGTGACCCCCACTAGGGACTGATCCGCACCAACCAGTCGAGAAGGCCGGGCCCAGCGCCCGGCCTTCTCCTCGTTGGGGAGACGCCGGCGGTGGGGTGCGGTATCCGGGGTCCGGGGTCCGGGGTCCGGGGTCCGGGGTCCGGGCTCGGCTACCCGCCGATGGGGCGCTTGCCGTCCTCGCAGACCATGAAGAAGTCGCTGCCGCTGGTCCGATAGTCGAGCTCACCATCGGGTGTCGCCACGACGATGTGGAAGCCCTCGACCAGCGCCTGGGTGTAGACGGTGTCCGGCTGCGGGCAACCCAGCGAGCCGTCGCTCCACACCACGGCCTGAGAGCGAACGACTTCCAGCGCCTCCGCGCCGGCCCCCGAGCGATCCGAGGCGTCGGCCACGACGCGGTCGACCAGCTCGGCGGGGGCCTCGCCGGTCACCACCTCGCCGCCCAGCTCCGCGGGGTCGACCGGATCGAGGGACGGAAGGGTGCGCTCGACCGGCTGGGTGTCCGGGGTGGTCGGCTCCGTGGGCTCGGTGGCGTCACTGCCGAGATCGCTGCCGCCGCACGCCGCAGCGAGCAGCGCCAGCGCGACCAACACCACGCCCGAGAGGCGCGCCTGCGGGGAGCGAGTGAATCTCATACCTCTATGACGTTCAACGTCCGCCGAACGGTTCCAGGCTCATCGCCGGGCCACCAGCACCCGAAAGTC
>JBPEXB010000547.1:0-1963 GCA_052032125.1 Acidimicrobiia bacterium | reverse complement strand
GAGCAAGCTGCTCGCCGTCGGCGGCGACGGAGAGCCGCCTTACGAGCTCACCGTCCGTACCGGGGCGCGCCCCGGACGGATCCTCCTCCCCCCGCACCCTCGACCTGACGAGCCGCGCGTGATCGTCCACGAGAGCCTCGACCTCGACCGATGCGTTCCGGTGCTCATCGACGGCATCGCCGTCACTCCGCCGACCCGCCTCGCCGTCGATCTCGGCGCGGTGATCTCCACCGAGCAGTACCGGATCACCGTGGCCCGCTTGCAGACCGAGCACGGACTGTCCTGGACCGACCTCGAGCGGACCTATCGCGAGCACTCGGTGCAAGGCCGGAACGGCTGCGGGGCCCTGCGTGATCTCCTCGACCTCCATCACGAGACCATCGGCGCGCCGGACGAGGTCGTCGAGATGCTCCTTGCCGACATACTCCGAGAGGCCGGCCTGCCGACGCCGGTCCACCAGTTCCACGTCCAGCGGCCCGACGGATCCAGCGCGTTCTTCGACCTCGCGTATCCGGAGCGTCGGATCGGGATCGAGGCCGAGGGGCGGATCCACCTACGCGCCGACGTGCACCAGCGTGATCACGAACGACGGAACCAGCTGCTCCTCGCCGGCTGGATCGTCCTCCACTTCACCTACGCCGACGTGACGAGGCGACCATTCGAGGTGGTCAAGACCGTCCGAGCCGCGCTCGATCGACGCAGCGCAGCCACCGCTCCACGAATCTGACCCCGGATCGCGTGCCAGAACGGCACGTGAGTGCCGAAATTTTCCGGGAGGGGAGGGGTCAGGCGGTGGCGAGGGTGCCGAGGTAGAGCTCGATGACCTTGGGGTCGTGGAGGAGCTGGCGGCCGGGGCCCGTGTAGGCGTTGCGGCCCTGGTCGAGGACGTAGCCGCGGTCGCAGATCTGCAGGCAGCGCTGGGCGTTCTGCTCGACCATGATGATCGAGACGCCGGCCTCGTTGATCTTCTGGCAGTTGACGAACACGTCGTCCTGCAGCGCCGGCGACAGACCGGCGGACGGCTCGTCGAGGAGGAGCACGTCGGGTTCCATCATCAGCGCCCGGGACATCGCCAGCATCTGGCGCTCGCCGCCCGAGAGCGACCCGGCGCGCTGCGAGCGGCGCTCGAAGAGCCGGGGGAACATCTCGGACACGACCTCGAAGCGCTCGTTGAACTTCTTGGGGCGCAGGTAGACGCCCATCTCGAGGTTCTCCTCGACGGTGAGCGCCGAGAAGACGTTGTTGTTCTGCGGGACGTAGCCGATGCCCTTCGCGACCAGCGAGTGCGCACGGAGGCCGGTGATGTCGTCGCCGTTGAAGGTGACCGACCCCTCTCGCACGGGGATCAGGCCGAACAGCGCCTTGAGGAGCGTCGACTTGCCGGCGCCGTTGGGGCCGATGATGCCGACGATCTCTCCTTCGAACAGCTCGAGCGAGCAGCCGTTGAGGATGTTGACCCCGGCGACGTAGCCCGCCACGACGTGGTCGATGTCGATGATCTTGCGCTCACTCGTCGTCATGGGCCCTCCAGATCTCGTCGGGTGCGTCGTCGTCGCCACGATCCCGTCCCTCGAGCGCTTCGCCGTGGTGGCGACCGAGGTAGGCGTCGATGACCTGCGGGTTGGCGACGATGGATGCGTGCGGCCCCTCGGCCACGATCGCACCCTCGGCCATCACCACGACCCAGTCGGAGATGTCGCGCACGACGTCCATGTCGTGCTCGACGAAGATCACGCTCATGCCCTCGGCCCGGAGCTGCTTGACGTGACCGAGCAGCGACTGGGTGAGCGCCGGGTTCACACCGGCCATCGGCTCGTCGAGCATGACGAGGCGGGGCTCGGTCATCAGCGCCCGCGCCATCTCGAGCAGCTTGCGCTGGCCACCCGACAGCGTGCCGGCGTACTCGTCGGCCATGTGGGCCATGTTGAAGCGGTCGAGCAGCTGGCGGGCGCGTTCCTCGACG
>JBPEXB010000546.1:0-11422 GCA_052032125.1 Acidimicrobiia bacterium | reverse complement strand
TCCAGAGCATGGTGTCCCGGCGGCCGCACGGTCAGGAAGGCCGTGTCCGCCACGCCCGCTTCCAGCGCCTCGATGGCGGCCGGGCCGGCGCCGGCCGCGCGGATCGCCGCGTCCCATGACTCGGTCACGGCCTTGGTGTCGGGATCCAGAGAGCCCCCGCCCGCCGCACAGAAGGCCTCGATGCGATCGACATACGAGCCTCGGTGCACCAGCTCGATCAACGACCGTTCGATGGGCGGGGCCTCCCCCTCGATCACCTCGACGGGCGCCGCCCGCACACCTGCCAGGGCGGCGCCGAGCCGCTCTGGGCGCTCGGGATGGCCGGGCCCGGTGTCGTGCCGGGCGAACACGGGGTGGGTGAGGGACAGCACGCGCATGCGGCGACGGTATCAGTCGACGTCAGGCGTCCACAGCCGGCAGCCAGGCGGCGGAGGCCGCCGGCTCCGCCGGTAGCCTTCGCCCATGGAGACCGTCTTCGAGCACTCCGCCGGTGGGATCGTCCTCACGCCCGAGGGAAGGCTGGTCATCGTGCGCACTCGCAACCTCCGCGGCGAGACGGTGTACGGCTTGCCCAAAGGCCACCTCGAGGACGGGGAGGCGGCGCTGGACGCAGCAGCCCGGGAGGTCTCGGAGGAGACGGGGTTCCAGGTCGAAGCCGTCGACGAGCCGCCCCACACCGTCTCCTATTGGTATGTCCGCGACGGTGTGCGGGTCCGCAAGCGGGTGGACTTCTTCCGTTTCACGGTGACGGGCGGCGACCCCTCGCTCCACGACGGGGAGATCGAGGAGGTCCTCGAGGTGGAGGTCCCTGCCGGCCTCGACTGTCTCACCTACCGCTCGGAGCGAGACACCGCTCGCCAGGTCCTCTCGATCGACGGGTGAGGTCGTGCGGCTGACGGTGACGGGCCGCTGGCCCGACGAGGTGACCATCCGCTCGAGCTGGTCGAAGGCCAAGGGCCGGTCGTGGAACAGCGATGTCCCCTACGGGTACCTCCGGCTCATCCGCGGCAGCTCGGCCTTCCTGCGATCGGCCGCCGATCAGATCCTCGATTACGGCGTCGAGGTGGTGGCCTCGCCCCCGCTCGGTCCGGGTCCCGACGCCGCTTGGGTCAAGGCCGGATTCGAGCCGTTCCTCACCCTCCACCTCTACCGGCGCAGCCTGGTCGGCGATCTCCCGGGACGCCCCTCGGAGGTCGAGCCCGCCTCGCCGGGGTTCGAGCAGCTGCACGTGATCGACAGGGCTGCCTTCGACGAGGTGTGGAGGATGGAGCCTGGTGGCCTGAAGGAGTCCTTCCGCGCGACCCCGCGCAGCACGGTGCTGGTGGCGCCCGGGCAGGACGAGGTGTCGGGCTATGCGATCGTGGGGGTGTCCGGCATCACCGGCTACCTCCAGCGCATCGCCGTGGACCCCGCCGCCCAGGGGCTCGGCCACGGGCGCCGCCTGGTTCGGGCAGCGCTGCGGTGGGCGGCCGATCACGGGGCCGCCACCATGCTGCTCAACACCCAGCCGGAGAACGAGGCCTCGGCGAGGTTGTATCGCGACGAGGGATTCGTGCGGATACCCGGCGACCTGCGCGTGCTCGGTTATCGGAGCTCCGGTCACGGGTGATCGGTACCGGATGCTCGGTGTGCAGCATGCCCGAAGATCCGCGAACATGCACCCCATGAACCTTCCCGTTCGGGTGGTCACCGACTCGGCCTCCGATCTCCCCGCCTCCCTCGCCGCCGACCACGACGTCCGGATCGTGCCGCTCACCGTGCGCTTCGGGTCGAACGAGTACGTCGACGGCGAGGAGTTGACGTCCGACCGGTTCTGGGAACTGCTCGAAACCACCTCCCACCTCCCGGAGACCGCCCCGCCGCCTCCCTACCGGTTCGAGCGGGAGATCAAGGAGGCGCGCAACGACGGAGCCCCGGGCGTGCTCATCGTCACCATGTCGAGCGCCATCAGCGCCACCTTCCAGGCGGCGGCGCTGGCTGCCGAGCGCCTCGGGTCCACGATCCCGGTCAAGGTGATCGACAGCCGCACGCTGTCCATGGCCCAGGGATTCGCAGCGGTCGCCGCCGCCCAGAACGCCGCCGACGGCGGGTCCCTCGACGACGTGGCGGCCGCGGCGCTGTCCGCCTCCGCCTCCTCCGGGGTCCTGGCGGCGGTCGAGACGCTGGAGTTCCTGCGCAGGGGTGGTCGGATCGGCGGGCTGAGTGCCATGGTGGCCAATGCCCTCGACGTGAAACCGATCCTCGGCATGGAGGACGGCGTCGTCAGCGGCGCCGGGCGTGCTCGCACCAGGGAAGCGGCGATCGAGGTCATCGCCGAGCAGGTCCTCGGGCTGCCCAGCCTGGTCGAGTTGGCGATCGTCCACGGCCGCGCCAACGACGTGGGCACGCTGATCGAGGCGGTGCGGCCTCGCATCGAGCCGGAGCGCATCGTGATCGCCGACATGGGCCCGGTGATCGCCACTCACGCAGGGCCCGGCGTGCTCGGGGTCGCTTTCCGCACGCGCTGATGCCTCCTCCCCTTCCGGGTCGCTACCGCCTCGAGGTCCGGCTCGGACGAGATCAGGACATCGAGGAATGGCTGGCCACCGATGTCGATCTCGACCGCCCGGTGCTCGTGCGGGTCCTCGGGCCGGAGGTGTCGCATCCTCGCCAGGAGCGGTTCCTGCGGCGCATGCGGGAGGCAGCCCGGGTGAGTCACAATCACGTGGCGGCCGTCTACAGCGCCGAGTTGATCGAGGAGTCTGCCTACGCGGTGACCGAGTGGGTGGGCGGGGTGACCCTCGCCAACCGCATCCAGGCCGGCGAGACGCCGCCCATCGCCGAGTTCCTGTCCAATGCCGCCGGGCTGGCGGACGGGCTGGCCGCCCTCCACGAGGAGGGAGTGGTGCACGGGGGTATCGACCCTTCCGCCATCTTCTACGCCAGCGCCCACCCGGCCAAGCTCGGCGGGTTCGGCCGCCGGGGCACCCAGTGGTCGACGGCCGCGGACGTCCAGGCGCTCGGCGCCTCGCTGGAGACGGCCCTGACCGGGCGCCCGGCCGGCGTGGTCCCACCGTCACAGATGATCGACGCGCTCCCGTCTGCGGTCGACGATGCCCTCCACCTCGCCCAGGAGGGAAAGATCCGCTCCTCCGAGCTCGCCGACCTGATCCGCTCCATCCCGTATTCGGCGCCGCTGGAGCAGACCCGCACGTGGTCGTGGCGCTGGCTCATCCCGACCGGGATGCTGGCGGTGACCGCGGCCGTGTTCGTGTGGCTGGGCTCGTTCCTGGATGCCGGGCCCGCCTCACCGATCCTGTTCCCGGCGACACCGAGCCCGTCCACCACACTGGTGGTCCCGACGACCTCGACCACGGTCGCGACGACGGTCCCCGACGAGATCGTCGAAGGCGAGCCGACCCCGGTGGCGGTGGCGAGCGTCGAGGCGTACGACCCGCTGGGAGACGGCGAGGAGCAGCCGGGGACGGTGCCCAACCTCGTCGACAGCGATCCCGCCACCTCCTGGCGGACCGAGCGCTACTTCGACCCCCTCCCGCTCCTCAAGGGCGGCGTCGGGGTCACCTTCTCTCTGGCCGGCACGCCGGGAAGCGTCGAGATCGTGGGGATGTCCGAGGGCACCACCTTCTCGGTTCTGTGGGCGTCCCGCCTCCCCGGCGCGCTGGCCGAATGGGAGCCGGTGGCCAGCGGCCGCTCCCTCCCGGGGAGCTCCTTCATCCAATTGCCCCCGCGCCAGGACGGCGTCTGGCTCATCTGGATGACCGACGTGCCCCAGCAGGCAGACGGATACTTCGCCGAGCTGGCCGAAGTACGATTCCGCCCTTGACGACGGCCTCCCAGCGATCGGGCGGCCGGCCGAGACGAGAGGGGTCCGACATCGGCGAGTCCGACGCGGCGCTGCTCGATCGGTATCTGGCGGGCGACGTCGCGGCCTTCGACGAGATCATGAGCGCCCACGAGGAGCGGGTGTTCGCGGTCTGCCTCCGCATCATGGCCAATCGCGAGGCGGCGCTCGACGCCGTCCAGGAGACGTTCATCACCGTCTTCCGCAAGGCCGGCCAGTTCAAGGGCACGTCCGCCTTCAGCACCTGGCTCTACCGGGTGGCCGTGAACACGTGTTACGACCAGCTGCGCAAGCAGAAGCGCCGCCGCACCGAGGTGCTCCCCGAGGATCGCGACCCAGCCGACCTCTCCAGCGAGGATCGCCTCACGTCAGTGGAACTGCGCCCCGACATCGACGAGGCGCTGGCCGCTCTGCCAGACGAGTTTCGGGCGGCGGTCATTCTCAGTGACGTCGAGGGATTGCCGTTGCAGACTGTGGCCGATGTGCTCGAGATACCGGTGGGTACGGTGAAGTCGCGGGTGTTCCGCGGCCGGCGGCTCCTGGCCGAATCGCTCGGGAACCTTCACGGGCCCGCGCGACATCAAAGCGGTGACGACCATGACTGACCGAGACCTCGACCTCATCATGGCGCTCGCCGAGGGTTCGCTTCCTCCCGACGAAGCTGCGGCAGCCGAAGCTGCCCTCGACGATGCGTCACGCGCCGAGCTCGCCGCCCAGCGGCAGGCTCTCATGGCGCTGTCCGAACTCTCCCCCGCGGCCCTCACGGCTGCCGAGCGCAGCACGTTGCGCGCGGCGATCCGTGAAGAACTGCACGTCGCCCCTGCCCCCGCCGCCCGTCCGCTGCCGGCGGCGAGGCCGGTGCCGTGGTACGTGCGGCTGCTGCCGGCCCTGGGCGCCACGGCCGCCATCGTGTTCGTGATCGGCATCGGCCTCAACAGCCTCGGTGGAGGCGACGATGCCGACACGGGCGCCGACGACGCCGGTGTTGCCGCCGAGGCGACCGAGGCGACCTCCGCCACCACGGCCGCCGCTTCGGAGCTGAGCGGCGTCGAGGAGTCCGCCCCCGCCCTCGCCGAATCGATCGAGCCCACCGCAGCCACCGAGGCGTCCGCGCAGTCGGACTTCGCCCGGATGATGGTGCCCGACAACCTCGGCGAGGTGTCCTTGTCGGACGGTGACGACATCGCCGCCAAGGTCCAGCGGGCATCCGAAGATCTGGTCGAGTTCTTCCCCTACACGGTGTCCGAGCTGCCGGCTGCTGCCTCTGAGCCAGGCCTGGTGTGCTGGGGACCGCTGATCGAAGAGCTGCGCCCCGGGACCCTGGTGGACTACATGGGTGAGGCGATCGTCGACGATCAAGAAGCCGAGGTCTACCGGACGGTGGACGACACCGGCCTGGTCCGCATCCGCATCTTCGATGCGGTCACGTGCGAGCCGATCGCCGACATCATCCCCTGAGACGGTCTCAGAGCCACGGTCGACGCTCTGACGAGACCGGACCTATCAGACCGAGGCCTCCCAGCCGTCGTACTCGCCCGCGTGGCGGGCGGCGAGGTCCTCGAACCGGTCGGTGTTCTGACGGACATCGTCGAGGCCGAGCACGTGGTCGTGGAGCTCGCACACCAGCGCCCACTCGTCCGACCGCTCAGGCAGGGGCGTCCGGACGTCCGTCTGGAACCCGGCCGCCGCCGCCTCGGCGGCCGCTTCGGTCGCCGCTCCCTCGGTGGGGAAGTAGAGGTAGTAGAGCACGTGGCGCGGGGCGGTCATGTCGGCCCCGGCGTGCACCAACTGCTCGAGCACGAGCAGGTCCTTGTACTTCAGGCCGGTCTCCGGTGACCGGTCGTTCAGGTCGACCGTGCGCCGGTTCCGGAACCTCGACAGAAAGCCCATGGGTCCATCTTCGTCGCAGCCGTCGGGCGGCTTGAGCGAGGCCGCCGAGGGCACCTCTGGATCGTCGCAGGTGTCGCCCGCCGCCCGTGGGTCCGGTCGACATGGAGGGTCCCGGCACACCGGCTACCCTCCCCGACCATGGAGAACTTCGCGGCCAGGTTCGCCGACTTCCTCGAGGGCATCGCCGCCAAGGCGCGCTCGCTCACCGTCGACCGCCTCGGCAAGGCGATCACCCTCACCGCCGTCGGCATCGGTGCCGCAGTGCTCGGTCTCGTCGCCCTCATCTTCCTCATCGTGGCGCTGTTCCGCCTGCTCGCGGTGGGCGTGGGCGAGACCGGGGCATACGCCATCCTGGGCGGATTATTTCTGATCGCGGGGTGGTTCCTGTGGAGGAAGCGAAACGAGATTCCTGAGGATGCGCATGGCTGAGAACGTCATCATCATCGGCTCCGGCCCCGCCGGGCTCACGGCGGCGTTGTACGCCGCCCGCGCCGACCTGTCCCCCCTGGTCTTCGAGGGGATCCAGGCGGGCGGCCAGCTGATGATCACGACCGACGTCGAGAACTACCCCGGTTTCCCGGACGGGATCATGGGCCCCGAGCTCATGGACCGCTTCCGCAAGCAGGCCGAACGGTTCGGGGCGAGGTTGATGACGACCGACGTCACCGACGTCGACTTCAGCGAGCGACCCTTCAAGGTTCGGGTCGGCGCAGACGAGTACGAGGCCGAGACGGTGATCATCTCGACCGGAGCCACCGCCCGCTTCCTCGGTGTGCCAGGAGAGGAGAAGCTCATCGGACGGGGCGTGTCCGCCTGTGCGACCTGCGACGGGTTCTTCTTCCGCGACCGCGAGATCCTGGTGGTGGGCGGCGGCGACTCCGCGATGGAGGAGGCGCTGTTCCTCACCAAGTTCGCCTCGAAGGTCACCATCGTGCATCGGCGCGACGAGTTTCGGGCGTCCCGCATCATGGCCAAGCGGGCCCTCGAGCACGACAAGATCGACGTGCTGTGGAACACCACCGTCGAAGAGGTGCTGGGCGACACCGGGGTGACGGGTGTCGTGGTGAAGGACACGGTGTCCGGTGAGACCCGGGAGATGAAGACCGACGGCGTGTTCATCGCCATCGGTCATGTGCCGAACACGTCGCTCTTCGAAGGGGTCATCGACCTCGACGACAAGGGGTACATCGACCTGGAAGGCCCGGGCACCATGACCAACGTGGCGGGGGTCTTCGCCGCCGGCGATGTCGCAGACACCGTGTACCGTCAGGCGGTCACCGCGGCCGGCACCGGCTGTGCCGCCGCCATCGACGCTGAGCGGTGGCTGGAGGAAGCTCACGCCGCCGGATGACCTCCACGACGGACGGGCGCCTGCGGGAATGTTCACCGCCCGCCGCCGGTTGGGCCGATCGTCCGCCGGGTAAGACCTCGACGACACTCGACAAGCTCTCGGATCACATGCCACTCACAAGGAGGAACCGATGTCCGATCTCATGACCCTCTCCGATGCCGACTTCGACTCGACGATCTCGGGCAGCAAGCCCGTGCTGGTCGACTTCTGGGCAGAGTGGTGTGGTCCCTGCAAGCTGATCGCTCCGGTCCTCGAGGAGATCTCCGCCGAGTACGGCGACCAGATGACCATCGCCAAGCTCAACATCGACGAGAACCCGCAGTCGCCGGCCTCCTACGACGTCATGAGCATCCCGACGATGGTCGTGTTCCAGGACGGCGTCGAGAAGAAGCGCATCGTCGGCGCCCGCAACAAGGCCGCCATGGTCGCCGAACTGAGCGAGTTCATCGGCTGACTTCGTCAGCCAGTACCAGGTACCGAGTACTCAGTACTGAGTACGACAAGAGGGTTCCTGTGTCCGCGACGCAGGTACCCTCTTGCCCGATATGCGCCTCTATCGGCTGGGTGATTCCGGGCGGCCCGTCAGGGACATCCAGGATCGACTGACTGCCCTCGACCATGCCTGTGCGCCTGACGCCGCGGGCGAATTCGGGAAGGGCACGTATGACGCGGTCACGGCGTTCCAGCGCGAGCGCGGGCTCGCCAGCGACGGGATCGTGGGGCCCGACACCTGGCGAGGCCTCTGGGAAGCCTCCTACCGGTTGGGTGATCGGCTGCTCTATCACCGCCGGCCGATGCTGCGTGGCGACGACGTCAGCGAACTTCAACAAAGGTTGAATTCTCTTGGCTTCGATGCCGGCAACGTGGATGGCATCTTCGGGCCCGACACCCGCCAGGCCGTGACCGAGTTCCAGCACAATCGAGGCATGGCGGAGGACGGAATCGCCGGGCCGGTGACGATCGCCGAGCTCCGCGTCGTGGCCCGCGTCCTGCCCGAGACGGGCCGGGAAGCGGTCCGAGAACGGCAATGGCTTCGCGCCCTGCCGACCACGCTCGTGGGTACCAGAATCTTCCTGGACGCCGGCTGTCGCAACGACGACGAGGATCGGGCCGCCTGGGCATCGGCGTCGGCCGCCGCCGGGGCCATCCAGGAGCTGGGTGGCATCCCGGTCATGTCACGAAGTCAGGACATTCGTTTCCCGGTCCGGGTCCGCTCGGGCCGCGCCAACCGACTCGGCGCCGGCTTGGTGGTGTCGTTCCAGATCGCGGCGCCGGACGCTCCCTGTGTCGCCTACTTCGAATCGGAACATTCCCGCAGCGAGGCCGGCCATTCGATCGCCACGTCGATCGGACCGGCACTGGATCTGCCTGCGGTCGGCATGGCCAGCCCCATCCTGAAGGAGACGAGGGCACCGGCCATCATCGTGGCGTCCGACGATCTCACTCCCCTGCTGGGAGCGACGGTGGCCGACGCCCTCCGAGAGTTCTTCGCCACCGTCGAACGGTGACCGTAGAACGTCAGTCGGTGAAGAACCGGCGGTAGAGCCGCTCCAGCTCGTCCAGCGAGCCAAACCGCAGCTCGACCTTGCCCTTGTTGTTCTTGTAGTGGATCTTGACCTTGGTGCCGAGCTGGTCACTGAGCCGTTGCTCGAGCTCGATGATGGCCGCGGGGCGGAGTTCGGTGATCGTCGGCTTGGCAGGCTCGTCGGGCTGCGCTGCCTCGATCCGCTCCCGCACGGCTTCCTCGACCTGGCGCACCGACCACCCCTCGTCGATCGCCCGCTCGGCCAGATGCTCGGCGTAGGCCGTGTCTTCGAGCCCCAGCAGCGCCCGGGCGTGCCCGGCGCTCAGGTCGCCGGCGGCGATGGCCGCCTGGATGGCCGGCGTCAGTTGCAGCAGGCGCAGTGTGTTGGACACGGCCGTCCGGCTGCGCCCCACCTGCTCGCCGATCTCGGCATGGGTGAGGCCGAAATCCTCCTGGAGCTGCTGGAACGCTGCCGCCTCTTCCAGTGGTCCCAGGTCCTCGCGCTGCAGGTTCTCGATCAGCGCCTCGGTCAGCGATCCCTGATCGTCCGTCGATCGGACCAGTGCCGGGATCTCGGCGATCCCAGCATCCTGGGAGGCTCGCCACCTCCGCTCCCCCGCGATCAGCACGTATCCGGCGCCGTCCGGCTGGACGACGATCGGTTGCAGCACGCCGACGCGACGAATGGACTCGGCCAAGGTGGCCAGGCCCTCGGCGTCGAACACCGACCTCGGCTGATGCGGGTTGGGCCGGATGAGGCCGACCGGCACCATTGCCAGATTCTTCCTTTCGGCCTGGGGGATGAGCGCCTCCAACCCCTTCCCCAGTCCCGATCGTCGCTCCGCCATCGTCACACCTTCCGCCCGTGTCGTTCCAGAAACTCACGCGCCGCCTGCCGGTAGGCGATCGCTCCGCGACTCATCGGGTCGAACGACTCGATGGGCTCACCGTACGACGGCGCCTCGGACAGCCGGACCGAGCGCGGGACGATCGTTGCGTAGGCGGCCTCCCCGAAGTACTCGCGGACCTGCTGCGCCACATCCGAGGAGAGATTGGTGCGCCCGTCGTACATGGTCAGCAGGACACCACCGATGTGCAGCCGGTTGTTGAGGTTCTCGCGCACCAGGTCGATGTTCCGCAGCAGCTGGCTCACACCCTCGAGGGCGTAGTACTCACACTGGATCGGGATGAACACCTCGTCGGCGGCGGCCAGCGCGTTGACCGTGAGGAGCCCCAGACTCGGCGGGCAGTCGATCAGGATGAAGTCGTAGTCGTCGCCCACGTCTTTGAGCGCCACGTCGAGACGCTTCTCCCGCGAGAACACGGAGACGAGCTCGATCTCGGCGCCGGCGAGATCGATGGTCGCGGGCCCGACGAACAAGTTGCGCACGTTCGTTGGCTCGACAATGTCAGGTATCGTCTTCTCACCTAGAAGAACGTCGTAGATCGACAACTCGATCGACTCACGGTCCACGCCGAGACCGCTGGTGGCGTTTCCCTGGGGGTCGAGATCTACGATGAGCACGCGCTGCTCGAAACCGGCGAGACAGGCACTGAGGTTGATGGCGGTGGTGGATTTCCCGACCCCGCCCTTCTGGTTGGCGATGGCGACGACGGTGGCCGGCTGCTGCTTCTTCTTCGCCATGTCACTCTCTCGCGGTTCGCGTCATCATAAGGAACGTGACCGAATGGTCAAGCACTTGTTGAGGGAGCGGGACGATCTCGAGCCTCGCACCCTCGATCCGAGGTGGAACCTCCGGGACGGTATGCCCGAGGGAGACGACCGCCCGACCCCCTTCCGCAAGCAGTGGAAGCATGGTGGTCGGCCACTCCTCGAGCGCGAAGACGGCGCGTGTGACCACCATCTCGTGACCGTCATCCATGTCGTCCACCTGCGCTCGCCGCACCTCCACATTGGTGAGGCCCAGTACCTGGACAGCGCGTTCCACGAGTTCGACACGTCGTTGGGACACATCCACGAGGAGGAAGGGAAGCTCTGGGAAGGCGATGGCAAGCGGGAGCCCGGGCAGGCCGGCGCCGGTGCCGACGTCGAGCACGGCCGTTGCGGGGTCCGGGAACAAGGCGGCGTACGAAAGGCTGTCGCCGATGTGACGGTGCGTCAGACGCTCAACCTCGTGTGGTCCAATACCGCCGGCTGCAGCCGCCTCGGTCGCCAACCAGGTCCGCAGGTGCGTCATCTTGTCCCATTGGGCGGCGGAGAGGTCGAGATGCAGCAACTCGAGCAGCGGCGCAAGCTCATGTTTCACGTGAAACACCGGCGAGCCGCATCCAAGGGGGAATGCGGCCATGAAGAGAGGGCATGTTTCACGTGAAACATGCCCTCGATGCTACCGGGTCGGGCCCGGTGGGATCCGCCCCGCTCGGACGGGTGCTCGGACTTGAGACGTCTCAGGAGTCGGGAGCGAGCACCACCGAACGCCGTGGATCCTCGCCTTCCGAGAAGGAGCGTACGCCCTCGATCTCAGCCACCGCGTCGTGCACGGTCTTGCGGTCGGCGGGATTCATCGGCTCGAGCATGATCTCGGCATGCTCGTCGATGACCTGCTCGGCAAGGCGGCCGGCGTAGATCGTCAGTGCTTCGCGCCGGCGCTCTGCGTACCCACCGATGTCCAGGCGCAACCGCACACCGGCCATCGTCTTGCGCTGCACGACCGTCTTGGTCAACTCGTGGATCGCCTGCAGGATCGCCGCCTTCGGCCCGATCAACGCCTCCGTCTGCTCGCCGTCGAGGTCGGCGTACACGACGTCGTCATCGACCCGCACGTTGACCGATCCCTCCAGGCCGAACGAGTCG